>DATHPH010000073.1:0-3299 GCA_035484095.1 Cytophagaceae bacterium
GGATCTCCGGCATCCCGAAGATTCTCAAAATTAACTCCCTTTACGGTTTTTCCGTCTTTAACATCTAAACAAGGGATAATACGTTTGGTTAACATGTGAGTACGTGATAGACAATCATAGATTACTATTAAATGCAATCCATTTCTCTGCTAATTTAGATTAATATTGTTTTAATACAGGAGCCGTTTCTATATATCCCTTTGGAAGTGCTAGTAATGATACCTCCACTGCTTTTTTTGAAACCTCTGTGGCGGTATATATCACTGTAGTTACTTCGCTAATGATAATCATTTTTAAAGGGACTCCTTCTATTTTACTGAAATCTATATCTGTTTTGTCATTCCAAAAATTAATATCAAAAAAGCAGTTTTGGTTTACTCCCTTTATATCTTTTGTGGCCCATACAAAGTGAGTGGCTTTTTTCCCTTTTACCATTGTTTCAATAGTATATTTAAAACACTTATGGTTTAAGATTTTCTCATGTTCTTTTGTCAGTGTTACAATACTGTTAGAGGTATTTGTGGATTTATATTGCTCTAAAAGTAGGGAATATTTTTTCTCTTTATTTTGTATAGAATACTTTTTATTTCCTTTTTTCAAATATAAAATGTCTCTATAATAAACCGAATTTGCTCCCTCAATCTGAAAAATATAATTGGAGTCTTTTGTTTTTAAACTAATGCTTTTTGGGAGTAAGGCATTTATTGGACTTGTATCCGGATTTTGTTCCATTGTGTTCATTAACATGATGGCTTGTTCCATTTGGGTTTTTAAGGAAGGATCGATGGTCGAAGTATAAGCAGAATCTTTCATTTTGCTTTCCATTTCTTTCAGCTTTTGAATGTTTTCAGGAGAAAGCATTTTTATCATATTTTGATTGATTGTTCTGGCCAAAGCAGTATCGGTATAATCAATTCGGAGAGCCCATTTTATAGTTCCTTCGAAAGTAGTTTGACTATATCCTGAAAAACTTATAAACATGAAGGCAACTATTTTTAAACTGTTTTTCATATTCTGAAGATGCAAAAGTTATAAATTGTTTAATTAATTATCGAAGTTTACTTAATTCATCTAATTTTATTTTCCCTTCATAAAAAGCCTTGCCGATGATAACACCATATACTCCCATGTCATTTAGTTTTTTTACATCTTCAATGTTGCTGACACCACCACTGGCTATAAGTTTCAAGGAGGGGAACTTTGTTTGAATTTCTTTGTATAAATCAAAGGAAGGGCCTTGCAACAGTCCATCTTTTGCCACATCGGTACAAATGCAATATTCTATCCCTTTTCGTATATAATCTTCTATTAATTTGAAAATAGAAATTTCTGTCGTTTCCTGCCAACCGCTGATGGCAATCATTCCACTTTTGCAATCGGCACCAAGAATTATTTTTTCTGAACCAAATTGTGAAATCCATTTGCTAAATAATTCACTGTTTTTTACCGCAATACTGCCTCCTGTAATTTGTTTGGCACCGGAATTAAAAGCAATTTCCAAATCTTTGTCAGATTGCAATCCACCACCAAAATCAATATGCAAAGATGTTGCGGAACTAATGGTTTCCAATACTTTTTGGTTGACAATTTTTTTCTGTTTGGCACCATCCAAATCTACTAAATGCAATCGTTTGATTCCTGCTCCTTCAATTTGTTTCGCCACTTCAAGCGGATTCTCGTTGTAAATCGTTTTTTTATTGTAATCGCCTTGAGTTAGTCGTATGCATTTACCATCAATAAGGTCTATCGCCGGAATTAATTCGATCATAAATTAGTTAGGTTAATTCGATAAAATTTTTTAAAATTTCTGATCCTGTTTCACTGCTTTTTTCAGTATGAAATTGCACTGCATAGAAATTATCTTTCTGTATTGCCGAGCTGTAAGGAAGGATATAATTTGTTTCTGCTATTGTATAAGTTGGATGCAATTCTGCATAATAACTGTGTACAAAATAAACAAAATCATTTTCTCTAATATTTTGAAATAAGGCTCCTTTTAAGTGTGCGATAGAATTCCACCCCATTTGAGGTACTTTTCCTTGTGGAGGAAATCGCTTTACCATTATAGGAAATATTCCAAGACATTCGGTATCGTTTTCTTCTGAGTATTGACACATCAGTTGCAATCCTAAACAAATGCCTAATAAAGGTTGTTTAAAGGTGGGAATTATTTTATCCAATCCTTTATCCTGCAGGTATTGCATGGCAGTACTGGCTTCCCCTACTCCCGGAAAGATAATTTTATCACTGGATTTTAGTTCTTCAATATTGTCGGTTACCACAGGTTCAATTCCCAATCTATTTAAAGCATATATGACTGATTGTGTATTCCCTGCATTGTATCGTAGGATGGCTATTTTCACTTTTGGAGATTTTATCTTTCAGCTTTTGATTTATACAGTTCTATACGATTATTAAAGAACTCCTTTTGTACTAGGCAATACTTGTGCTTGTGATGCGTCGATCCGCACAGCCATTTTGATAGCTTTGGCCAGGCCTTTGAAAATAGCCTCTATCTTATGATGTTCGTTTGTTCCTTCTGCTTTAATATTCAAATTACATTTGGCTGTATCGGAAAATGATTTAAAGAAATGATAAAACATTTCTGTTGGCATTTCGCCTATTTTTTCTCGTTTGAATTCTGCTTCCCAAACCAACCATGGTCTTCCCGAAAAGTCAATCGCTACTTGTGCCAGACAATCGTCCATAGGTAACAACCATCCGTAACGTTCAATTCCTTTTTTATCTCCCAAAGCTTTAAGATAGGCTTCTCCTAAGGCAAGTGCAGTATCTTCAATGGTATGATGTTCGTCGATATGTAAATCTCCTTTTACATGAATTGTAAGGTCTGCTAATGAATGCTTTCCCAACTGATCCAACATGTGGTCAAAAAAAGCAATACCAGTATGTATGGAGGTTTTGCCTGACCCATCTAAATTTAACTCGATTACTATATCTGTTTCTTTAGTAGTCCTTTTGATGATAGCTTTGCGGGAAGGTTTCGCAAGAAACTGATAAATTTCTTCCCAGTCTTGCGTAACAAGTTCACAATGCGAGGGCAGTGGTTGTGTATTGACAGAAGAAAGAAGAATGGCTTTACATGTTAAATTTTCAGCCAGCTTTACATCCGTCATACGATCGCATATGACATACGAATTTGCTATATCATAATCTCCGTTTAAATATTCAGTAAGCATTCCTATCCCAGGTTTTCTGGTAGTGGAATGCTCATGTTCAAAGTGTGGATCAATATGAATGGCATCCCATGAAATCCCTTCTCCTTCTAAGATTCGGAGCAT
>DATHPH010000074.1:0-16902 GCA_035484095.1 Cytophagaceae bacterium
TTTATTTCCTGACGCATTTTTTTCATTACAGAGGCATCTTCGTCCGAGCTATCTCCTACGCTGTAGATAGTGGCCATCGTACCAATAAACACTTCTCGTGCCGCAAATGAGGTAATGAGCGCTATCCCAATCTTCCAATCAAAACCCAAAGGTCTTATCACCGGTTCAATAAACCGACCGAAATGACCCGCATAGGAATTTTCCAACTTTCTTGCTGCAATCAGATTATCAGATTCCACTGGTGAAAGATTTTTCCTACTTGCTTCAATGATTGCGTTTTCTCCCGCTTTTTTCATTTTATTATAAGGACCATACGAAGCCAGCACCCACAATACAATCGAGATAGCAAGGATTACTTTTCCAGCTTCCAATACAAATGCTTTTACTTTTTCGATCAACGTAATACCTACGTTTTTCCAGCGAGGAATTTTATAGGTAGGAAATTCCATGATAAAATAACTTCTTTCTTTCGATTTAAGAATTTTGCTCATTACCAGTGCCGAAAGGATGGCAGCTATAAAACCCAACAAATAAAGCCCCATCAATGCAAGTCCTTGCAAATTGAAAATTTCTAAAACATGTTGACTGGGAACAATCAATCCTATCAAAACAGTAAAAACAGGAATTCGTGCCGAACAACTCATTAAAGGCGTTACAAATATAGTGATCAACCTTTCTTTCAAGTTGTCTATGTTTCGGGTTGCCATAATAGCCGGTACGGCACAAGCAACGCTGGATATCAACGGTACAACACTACGACCATTCAGTCCAAACTGACGCATTATTTTATCCATCAAATACATTACCCTGGACATGTATCCGGATTCTTCCAAAATAGAAATGAAGGCAAACAAAATTGCAATTTGAGGAATGAAAATAAGAATCCCTCCCAACCCTGCGATTAAGCCTTCTGTAAGAAGTTCTACTAAGGGGCCTTGCGGCAACACTTCTTTAAGCCAATTATTCACTCCGGTGATGCCTCCGTCAATAAGATCCATCGGTACAGCAGCCCAGGCAAAAACTGCCTGAAACATCAGAAAAAGTAAAAGAAAAAAAATGACATACCCTCCGATTTTATGCGTCAACACTTTGTCTATCCTGTTGCTAAGCCTTTCTCTTTGCTCGGTATTTCTTTTCTTTTCTACTTTTGAAAGAATTTCATGAATAACTTCGTAACGACTTACGGTTTCTTTCGACTGCAGCAACACACTGTCAAACCCATGTTTATGGTTGAGTTCTTCAATTGTTTTTTTCTCATTTTCGGAAAAACCTGCTATTTCTTTGTAACGATGTGCTATCTGAAGTGCTAAGTAGTCATTTTTGACACCGAACTGTCCTTTTATTTCTTTTATCAGAGCAGGTGCAAATTGAGAAAAATTCAAAAACGTTTCGGGAGCATTGTGTACAGGACAAGCAATGGCAGTTTTTAGCAAGTCTATACCACCTCCGTTGCGGGCATTAATCGATACAACCGGAACTCCTAAGGCTTTTTTCAACGCTTCAATATCGACCACGGTTCCGATTCGTTCCGCTATGTCCAGCATATTCAATGCTAAGATTACCGGGAATCCCAAATCCCTGACTTGTGTAAAAAGAAGTAGGTTTCTTTTTAAATTTGAAACATCTACTACTACGATTAGAAAATCAGGGTAGTGCGGATCATTTGGAGAATTTAAAAAATCAAATACGATTTGCTCGTCAAGCGACTTAGGATATAAACTGTACGTGCCTGGCAAGTCAATAATCTCGGCCACCAGATGTTGGTTTATTTTGGATAAGCCCGTTTTCTTATCAACGGTAACACCAGGAAAATTGCCGATTTTTTGATTGAGGCCTGTAAGATGGTTGAATAGAGAAGACTTTCCCGAATTAGGGTTTCCCAGCAACGCTATTTTTAGAATATTGCGTGAAGCCATTAGATTAACTTTATTGTAGCCGCTTCATCTAACCGCAACGACAGATTATAGCCCAACACCTTTATACAAACAGGATCTCCAAAAGGGGCCTTCGAAGTTAGTTCAATTTCTGAACCAGGCAAACAACCCATTTCTAACAATTTTAAAGACATTTCCTGATCTGAAAAACAGCAAATTACACCTCGCTCGCCTACTTTTAAACCGGCAACAGTCTTTGTCGCTTTTGGCATCGTTTGTTTAGAATGATTTTAAACAAATGTAATACGGTGATTAGAAAATAACAAGTAACTGGTGACAAATAAGAAATGACTTATCTCATTATATTCAAATGAAAATTTTTTATATCCCTTTGTGAAATAAGGTTCTATTACATTAGTTATTCATCGTCCTTAAAATACTCCTTCTGAATCTTGACAAATTTAAAAATCAGCTTTACCGTGGAAAAAGAATTGTGAATAGTCGCTAAACCCGGACTTTTTGAAATATCCATAATGCTTCTTGAATAACGATAATCCAGTCCAAAACGACCATATTCGATGCCTAAACCAACGGCAAGACCAAAATCCGAACGCCTATACGAACTCGTTATACTATCGGTATAAAACCCTTTCGCTTCGGAAGGTGCATTGGTATTGTAATTATAATACTCATCCGACACATATTGTTTTGCTTTTAATAAAAAGGAATAATATAAACCGGCATCTGCATATACACGAACTTTATTCCCGTAAGTATACTTTGCCATCAGATAATTATCCAGATAGGCTAAATTATTTTGATAACTGTTTTTTTTATTGACTAAAACAGTATCGTACGTTGTAGGATCTAAGGTAGTTACAGTAACGGGTTGAGAAATAGAAACCCCTCTGTTGCAATAGCCAACATCAAAGAGCAAACCAAAATTCTTTTGGATGTTATACTGACCAATGATGCTCACCATAGCTTCTGAATAGGAATGATAATTGTTTGCGGTGGGAACACCAGAGGTGTTTTTTATTTTCTGGCTGCTATAAACAGGACCAATCGAAAACCCAATTGTAGCAAGTTGAGCCCATGAATATTCGGTCACAACAATGATACAGAAAAGAAGAGTAGCAACTATTTTAACTTTTGCCTGCATGATCGTGGATTACTTAAAATAAAATTTAAACGCTCTTCAACAAACTTAACGTTTCTCTTACGAGAAAAAAAATCCTTTCTGGCAAATAAATCAGGTATTCTACAAATATTTACATAATAGGAAGTTTGATTTTCGTTTCTTCAACTTTCAAAAAGGCTTTATGCGCCTTTGAAGGGAAGTCATCTTTTTTGTAGCTTTACCACAAACTACGTTCTATTAGAAAGTAATAAAAGAATCCCCGTTAATCCATCCAAAAGACTGCTAAGAGCTTTCATGCTACCCGACAAGAGCGTTTTATCTACTTTGAAAATATGGCTGTCCATAAGTATTGTACTGCATATTATTACTTCTATTCTCAGCATCGGCTATCATCAGGGAGATGAACACTTTCAAATACTGGAATTTGCTGGTTTAAAAATAGGGTTCAATGCCCCTGAAAATTTAGCTTGGGAATTTCATTATCAAATGCGACCTGCGATTCAACCTTTTTTTGCAGTATTAGCCATTAAAGCATTTGACTTTTTTTCCCTCACCGATCCATTCATTCAAACCATTTTATTCAGAATGATTTCTTCTATTCTTTCGCTGGTGAGTATGGTGGCTTTTATTCTTGCCTTTATTGATGATTTTGACAATGCCGTTTTAAAAAAATGGTTTATAACAACAAGTCTCCTTTTATGGTGCTTATTATACATTGACGTTCGATTTTCTTCCGAAGGGTGGTCCGCCAGTTTTCTTGTTCTCGGTGTTGCTATGCTCCGTTGGTACCTTGACAAGAACGTTGAACAAAATAAAATCTATTATCTTATTCTAACAGGTTTTATAATTGGGCTTTCCTTTGTTTGTCGATATCAGACCGGTACATTTATAATTGGACTGGCGCTATGGCTGTTCTTTATTAAAAAAGAAACATTCAAAACCTTTTCTTCTCTATTTATAGGAGCAATTGCCGCTGTAGTAATAGGAATATGGATCGATTATTGGTTTTACGGCAAAATCACGCTAACAGCCTTTAATTACTTTACCCAAAACATTCTTGAGAACAAAGTATCAAATTATGGCGTATCTCCTTGGTGGTATTACTTCTCCGATGTTATTGAGAATGGTTATGTTTTCTTTGGAGTGTTATGTGTTTTTTCTTTTCTGATTTTGTTATTGAGAAACCCGAAAAATATTTTCGTTTGGTCTATTTTACCTTTTATACACATTCACTCTTTGATTGGGCATAAAGAATCCCGTTTCCTATTCCCGATTTTAAAATTTGCCCCCTACATCGTTCTTTTCTCTTTTGTACTCCTGAGCCGATACAAAAAAATCATTGACTTAATCCTATCGAGACAATCCTTTGTTTTTTTCATGAGTATCAATGCGGTTTTAATAGTGGCCAGTTGTTTCACTCCGGCCGAATACTATATAGGAGTGATACGTCATATAGAATATACCTATGAAGAACCAATCCATTTTTATTACACAGACAATAATAATCCTTATGAAAACTACGGATTGTTTAATCATTTTTATAATAAAAAAAGAGTGATTTGGGAAAAAATTGATACCCTTTCTAAAATGAAAATTGAGAAAAACAGAACCACTTTATTAATAACAACGAATAAAAAGAAACTCGACAATGTAACCGACTTACGTTTTTGCAAAATCTATCAACCCTTTCCGGAATTTCTTACGGAAAACTTAACCGGATGGGCATCAAGACATACCTTTCCAATTATTTATTCTTGTGAGAAAAAACCTACGATCGTTCAATGAAACTTCAATTTAAAAGAAGAATAGATTTTCTGTTGGGAAATTTCTTAGTAGTAATAAATCTTATTATTGCCAAGAGCCTTGGTTTCATAATGCAACGAAACCATTCCATTGAGAAAAAACCTTCTACAATCATTTTTATTAAAATGTTAGGTCTTGGAAGCATTTTTCTTGCTTCTAATGCTATATTGGCGGTGAAGAAAAAATACCCGGAAGCAAAACTCATTCTTCTTACCGGCAGTGGAATTAAGCCAGGATTAAGTTCTATCGGTTTGTTTGATGAGATATGGGAAATACGGGATAAAAATTTTTTTATGCTGCTCGCAGATTCATTTTCCATATTTATAACTATTTGGAAACGAAGAAGAGTATGGGTTGCTGATTTGGAAGTATATTCAAAACTTACTACCGTCTTCGCATTATGGACATGCGCACGAAACCGCTTTGGATTTATTTTGAACACCGTCCGATTCAGAATAAATATGAACACCCATAATATTTATTTCAACCAATTTGTAAACGTCGAAGAAAATTACATCCGTTTAGCAGAAGCGATGGGAGCTAGTGTGGCAGAAAATTTCTACCTTGATAAATATCTCCCCGAAGGCAGGAGAGCCGAAATCACTTACCCTTATCTTGCTGTGAATAATACCTGCAGCGATTTGTCCCTGGAACGAAAGTGCCCAGACCCTTTACTAGCGGAAGTGTGCCGTTGGATTTTACAAAACACTCCCTACCACCTTGCCTTTACCGGCGCACCTTCCGACAAGGACAAAATAAATTGCTTTATCACCGATTCCTTCAATGAGAAGGAACGAATACGAATCAAAAATAGTGCAGGAATATTTTCATTTGAAGAATATTACGATTTCTTATATCACCAATGTGCCGCTATGCTTACCATTGACAGCGCCCCTTTGCACATTGCCAAAAAATTAAGCATCCCTACTCTTTCTTTATGGGGACCTACAAACCCTATAAATTTATCCAAAACAGACAATCGAAATTTTGTCTATTACTTAAGCAAAGAATGCTCCCCTTGTGTGCACCATACAGAAACTCTTCCCTGCAAAGGCGACAATACCTGTATGAAACACATGAGCAAAGAAAACATCACAAAACAGTTGCAAAAACTTCTGGAAAACATACGTTAAAAAATGGATCGCTTTTTCTCTAAAAAAAATATACTAATTGCTGCTTTTATTTTCAGCTTCTCGATCGTTATTATCAGAATCATTTCCGTTCCTCTTTTAAATTCGGGGAAAGCCAGAGATAGTATTCACGGCGATTCTTACAGTGATATCAATACATATTCAGCGATGCGCTATTTCTATGATTTTGGATTTGGCAAATCGTATTTGTTGCCTGTACATGGGTATAAAGGAGACGGCAACTCTGCTAATATGGGTGCTTATACGCATTATCCTGCCCTTCCAGACATACTTGCAGGTAGCTATGCCAGGATTTTACATACTACCGATACGCGGTGGGTGCGAATATTTCCCCTACTTATCAGTATTGGATTTTTCTTTTTTATAGTTCACTTTTTCCAAACTCTTTTGCCCGATAAAAACGCTGCTTTCATCGGTGCACTTGTACTCGTGCTCTCAAATTATTTCATTTTCTGGGCCGACAACTTGCACAAACATCTGTACGAAGAAATTTTAAAATGGGTTTACGTCTACCTGCTGTTCCTTTATTATCGTGAAGATCGAAAAAACAAATGGTTGATTGTACTTTGCAGTTTGATATTTATACTTGTTACAAATATCTCTTTTGAACCAGTCACTTATTTAGCTATTGTTACCGTAGGAATGTCGTGGATTTACAAACGAAACATTTTCACCTTTGAAACCATCTTACTCGGGTTTGCTCCCGTGATAGGTTTTGGCCTTCATTTCTATCAGAATATTTTATATTTTGGATCAGTAGATTTAGCCTTGGCGGATATGACTCATGCTGCTGCCTTGAGAACAACAGGGATTGAGTCTGTTCAGAATGAAATGAAACGGAATCTCACTTTCCTTGATTATATAAGCATTCCCTATTACTGGTCGTTTCGTATAGAACGTTTATTTCTCATTCCCGGTCCTGCTTTTTTCTTTTTCGCTTATCTAGGGTTAAAAGAAATCAGAAAGGTAAACCAACAATTATTTGGACTTGGCATTGTTTTGCTTATTGCTTCCTTAAGTTGGAATATCTTTATGACTCAACATTGGTTGGTACACACTTTTACAACCAAACACCTTGGACTTTTTTACGGATTTGTGATTGGGTATGGCTTACTCAGTTATTATGATTTAGTGAAAAAAGATTGGGCATCGAATGTTGTTTTTAAAAAAATACTTCATGTTATTTTTATTGGCTATATTCTGGTAATGGCCTTGTCACAGCAATTATTCGATTATTTCCGGTACGGATTTTTCTATTCCCTTTATACACCATCCTGATTCATACTATGGCGTTGAATGGTTTATACGAAAATGGAGTATAAAATAAAAAATCCTATCTGCTGACAGGATTTTTTATTTCGTGTATTCTCTTTGCTTATTTGATTAAGCCGGAGTGGTAATTGTGGTTTGCTGCTGCACCGTATTTATTTCGATGTCAATACCTTGTTTGTTTACAAAACGAAATTCTGTAAAAGCAAGAGAAGAATCCTTCTCGATTTTCACCCAACTCTTAAATTTAAAATACCATTTCATTCGAATAGACGGGAAACCAGCAATAAAATGAGTATACAAGAATGGATGCACTACTAACGTAAGATGCTTCTCATTTTGTTTATTGATAATAAAATCGAGATTATTTTCAATCATATCCGGTATTCCGATGCTTGCACTGATAGAACCGGTACCATTACAGGTAGGACAAACCTCTACCGTTTTAATATTTACTTCCGGCCTCACGCGTTCACGTGTAATTTGCATCAAACCAAACTTAGAAAGAGGCAATATAACATGTTTCGCTCTATCCTGAGCCATTTCATCCCGCATCCGCTCGTAGATATGCTTACGGTTTTCGATACGCTTCATATCGATGAAATCCACGACGATGATACCGCCCATATCACGCAAACGCAATTGACGGGCCATTTCTTTGACTGCTTCAATGTTAACAGCCATTGCAGTATCTTCCTGGTTCGATTCCGCATTTGATTTATTTCCACTATTGATGTCCACTACGTGAAGAGCTTCCGTGTGTTCAATAATGAGATACCCACCACCTGGTAAACTTACGGATTTTCCAAAAAGCGTTTTGATTTGCTTTTCTATTCCGGCGGCTTCAAAAAGTTTTACTTTATTATTATGAAGCTTTAGGATTTTTTCTTTCTCTGGAGCAATTGCTCTGAGATAGTTTCTCGTTTCATCAAATGTTTCCTGAGTATCAACGGTAATACTATCGAAGCTTTCGTTCAGCATATCACGTAAAATAGAAGCTGCACGATCCAGTTCTCCTATGACAACATCACAAGGCTGTGCTTTTTTCAGTTTTTCAAACCCATCCTCCCATTTCTTTACAAGATTTTTTAAATCTCTATCCAGTTCAGCTACTTCTTTCCCTTCTGCAACGGTTCTTACAATCACCCCAAACCCTTCGGGTTTAATGGAATTCAGAAGACGAATCAAGCGTTGACGTTCTTCTTTAGATGCAATCTTTTTTGAAACACTGACCGCTGAGGAAAAGGGAACCAAAACGATATAGCGACCTGCAATTGACAATTCACACGACAACCGTGGTCCCTTGCTTGAAATCGGCTCCTTTACTATTTGTACTAAAATATGTTGCCCTTTGGTCAGGACCTGACCAATTTTACCGTTTTTATCAATATCGGATTCCATCTTAAAGCCGTTCAACTTTGAAGAAGCTCCTTTGGGATTTGACTGAACGTTTTTAGAATATTTATTGAGGGAACGGATTTGAGGACCAAGATCCAGATAATGAAGAAAGGCGTCTTTTTCATAGCCCACATCGATAAATGCGGCATTCAAACCGGGCACTACTTTTTTTACGATGCCCAAGTATATATCTCCAACAGTAAAGGAACTTCCTTTATCGTCTAAATGACACTCTATTAGCCTCTTATCTTTAATAAGGGCAATGCGGTCACCTTTTGGAGTAGAATTGATGTATAATTCTGTACTCACCTTAGAATTGTTAAAATGTGAAAGGGGTTATTGGTCAAAAAGCGTTGATGCCTATGCCAATAACCTCCTATTTATTTTCGATTCAAGGAAGAAATAAACTATTTCTTCTTATGTCTGTTTTTTCTAAGGCGTTTTTTTCTTTTGTGAGTAGCGATCTTGTGTCTTTTTCTTTTTTTTCCGCAAGGCATAATGATATTGATTTTTAATTATTAAACATACTTTAACTTTTTTTTGCAATCACCTAAAGGGTTTCTATTGCAATTCTTTTATATAACTGTCAACGGTTGCCCTAAACTCAGGGTCACTGTCTAGTTTTCGTGCTTTTTCAAAAGCCGCTAACGCTTTTGATTTATCTCCCATATTTGCCAAGGCAACTCCTAAATAAAATTGACCTGTCGAATGATTCGGATTTACTTTCAACAATTCCTCGAACCGCTTTACTGCTTTATCGTATTGCTTTGATTGAATAGAGAGAATTCCTAAATCATAAAGCGCACTTTCATTTTTAGGATCCACTTCTAAAACTTCCCGAAGAAGTTTTATCCCTTGCATTGGGTTATCACCTCCTATATAAGTCAAAGCCAATTTAGACTTTACTTCAAGATTCGCAGGTTCCTTTACAAGAATCTTGTTATAATACTCTCTTGCTTTTTCGCAGAACAGCGGCTTCGCTGCATCTGAAGCAAAATTAAATGCTTCGGTATAAATATCCGCCGTTTGACTCCAGTTGACAATGGAAGGATTCAATGTTGAAACCTCCTCAGAATACTTAGCAGCACTATCATATTGATGTATTTTACGATATGCTTTTACCAAAGAGTCCGCAAAATTAGTCTTTTTTTCTTTATTTAAAACTGATACGTAGGATTTTCTCCATCGATTGATATTACTAATCTCATTTTCAGACACTTTAACTTTGTGAATATCTTTCATAGCAGGGGCATTAGGCGCTACCGTAGATGAATCCTGTTTTTCAACAGCAAGTTCTTTTTCGCTTTTTACTATAATCTTAGGTAGACTAAAAAGTAAAATCACAGATATAATACCTGTGATTGTGATAATTATCTGTGATTTTGACATTTTTTAATTTTTCAACGCTCTTCTTTGAATAAGAGACTAAATAAGCTTAGTCTACTTCTTCCTCTTCTTTGTAGTTTAAATTAGCCACTTTTACTTTTTCGCAGGCCTTAATTTGCTCTACAAACACTTTGGCAGGTTTAAAGCTTGGTATAAAATGCTCGTCAATAATGATAGCCGTATTTTTAGAGATATTTCTTGCTACTTTCTTAGCTCTCTTTTTGTTTACAAAACTACCGAAACCTCTTACATACACATTATTTCCTTCCGCCATGGAATTTTTTACCACGTCAAAAAACGCTTCTACAGTTGTTGAAACATCAGATTTATCAATTCCTGTCTTTTCTGCAATCGTTGCAATTACCTCTGCTTTTGTCATTGTTCTCTATAATTAATTAACTTGGTGATATCTATAACCCGTACAAATGTAATTTTAAGTTACTTAAAATAAAAGATTTTCGTAAAATATTAATCCAGAGTATATTGCAAACTTAATACAAATCTTACAAGGAAGTATGGTGGAAAAGAAGAGATTTAGTAAACTACTGATTAACTGGTATAACAAGCACAAAAGGGCACTTCCCTGGCGTGAAGAGCGCAACCCATACAGGATTTGGCTTTCCGAAATATTGCTTCAACAGACGAGGGTGGCTCAAGGATTACCCTATTATTACCGCTTTTTAGAAGCTTTTCCAGACATAAAAGCACTTGCAACTGCCTCTGAAAAAGAGGTTTTGAGACTTTGGCAAGGATTGGGCTATTATTCCAGGGCCAGGAACCTGCATTTCACTGCCAAATACGTCGTGGCATCTTTTAATGCTCAATTACCTGAAAGCTATTCCGAATTATTGAAACTAAAAGGAATTGGCAATTATACCGCAGCAGCCATTGCTTCTTTTGCCTACAATGAGAAAGTGGCTGTGGTAGACGGCAATGTTTATCGTGTACTTTCTAGAGTATTTGGAATCAAAGACGATATTGCTTCTCCTTCCGGACAGAAAAAATTTCAAGTGCTGGCAAACGAACTCTTACCGGATGCTGATTCCTCTACCTACAACCAAGCTATTATGGAATTCGGTGCCTTGCAATGCCTTCCTCAAAAACCAATATGCGATCGTTGTGTACTGGCGTTCATGTGTTATGCTTTTCTAAAAAAAGAGCAATCGAAACTTCCGGTTAAACTTAAAAAAAGCAGTAAAACAAATCGGTACTTTCATTATCTCGTGATAAAATCCGGGAATACTTATTTAATGAAAGAAAGGGTAGAAAAAGATATATGGAAGGGATTATACGAATTTCCCCTCGTGGAAGAAAAGAGCCTGATAGAAATTGGCCGACTGCTTCAAAAAGAATTTGGTTCTATTTCAAATAAAACAATTATTAAATCTGAATCAAGAGAATATAAACACATCCTTTCGCATCAAAATTTGCACGTTAAATTTTGGTTACTTGAATCCAACCAAATAGCTCAAAAGCTCATAAAAATAAAGGGGTTTAAATTTTTCACCGTAAAATCTATTCAAGCATTGCCTAAACCTGTGTTGATAAATAAGTTCTTGGAAGAATATGTTTTTTGATGTATCTTTATGTCTTATAAAACAATTATTTTTTACATAAACAACTTTTAAAATTATGGCAGGAGTAAACAAAGTAATCCTCTTAGGTAATTTGGGCAAAGACCCTGAAGTACGTGTGTTTGAAGGCGGTACAAAAAAAGCAGCCTTTTCATTAGCTACTGGCGAAACTTTTTTAGACAAAAATGGCCAACGTCAAGAAAGAACGGAATGGCATAATGTAGTTTTTTGGGGAAACATTGTAGATGTGATTGAAAAGTATCTAAAAAAGGGAACTCAGGTATACGTGGAAGGACGTATCACCACTCGTTCTTATGATGACAAGGACGGACAGAAAAAATACATTACTGAGATTGTGGGAACAAGCATGACACTTCTTGGCGGCAAACCTACAGGCGGTGGAGAAAACAATGATGCTTCTTATCAGGGAACCACCAATTCCAGACCTGAAACTTCGTCTCAGTCTGTCAATTCCAGTATACTGGCAGATGGCGCAGACGACTTACCTTTTTAAATGATGTCTTACTAAACCCTTCTTATTTTGGACAGTTATAGTTATCATCGGAACAATTTCAACGCTACTAAAATAAAGAAGTACCTAAAAGCAATGTCTGCTACATTTTTTGTGAGCGGACATTGCTTTTATTACAATATACCCAAAAACCAAGAATCAACCTCCCTTTAATTATGAAAAAAATGATCAGCAAAATAATTGGCAAAACTAAAAAGAAGCTCACCAAAGGCCAACAATCCGTTGAAACCATCAACGAAGTGATCGAAATGGCGACTGGAGAGGAAAGTTCTGAGGACGAAAAAGAACTCATCAAAAGTCTTGTCAAATTTCGTGACACCACTGTAAAACAAATCATGAAATCACGTATGGACATAATGGCACTGGACTTTGATGCCACCTTCGATGAAGTCTTGGATTTTGTGAGCAAATGGCAATTTTCACGTATCCCTGTTTACAAAGAAGATATTGATACGATTGAAGGTATTCTTCATATTAAACATTTGTTTCAGCATCGCAAAGAAGGAAAAAATTTTGAATGGCAGAACCTTCTTCAACCGGTAGAGTTTATACCGGAGACAAAAAAAATTGATGAATTATTAAAGTATTTTCAACAAAAACGCTTACACCTTGCGATCATAGTAGACGAGCATGGTGGAACGGCGGGTCTTGTCACGCTGGAAGATATTATCGAAGAAATCATTGGAGAAATTCATGATGAATTTGACGAAGAAGAAAGTCAGTATACCAAACTGGACGAGAAAACTTTTTCATTCGAAGCAAAAATATTATTAATCGATTTCTGTAAAACGTTAAAAATTGATCCTGTTATTTTTGATGAAGTAAAAGGAGAAAGCGAATCCCTGGGTGGCCTTATATTGGAATTGTATGAAGATTTACCTAAACTTGGAGATAAAATACATTTTGACCGTTTCGAATTTCAAATAGAAGCAGCCGATAACAAACGAATTCAAAAAATAAAAGTACTCATACAAGAGGTGGATACAGTTCATGAAGGCAAACATAAATAGGTGGTGTTGGGTAGTCGCTTTATCTTTTCTGATATCCTGCACGGAAGATTATCTGCCAAAACCAAAAGGTTTCAACAAAATTGATCTTCCTCCGCACGATTATCAACTTCTTACCGAAAAACATCCTTATGTTTTTGAATATTCCAAAGGAGCAGTTATAAAAAAAGATGTCTCTCTAATAGCAGAACCTCATTGGATTGATATATACTACCCCGGACTCCACGCTTATATCCAGCTCACCTATAAAAAAATTAAAGGCTCTTCAAAAAATTTTGATGAGCATGTGGATGATTCTCATAAATTGGCTGGTAAACATAATATCAAAGCATATTCGATCGAAGAAGGGCAGGTGAAAACACCTAAAGGATATTATGCGACTATATTTGAACTCACAGGTGAAGTACCGAGTCAATTTCAATTTTATATTACAGATTCGTCACAAAATTTTCTGCGCGGAGCTGTATATTTTCAAACAGCTACTCAAAATGATTCCCTTGCTCCCGTTATAGAATATTTAAAATACGATGCCATGCATCTTATAAATTCATTGGAATGGAAAACGCTTAAGGATTAAATTGTTTATGAAAAAATTCATCCAAATAGTGGTTTTATTTTTATGCTATTCGCTTTCTTCTTGCCTCTCTTTCAAAGAGCTTGAACCAGGTGAAATAAAAAATATAAAAGTAAAAAAAATATCCGGTGGAGGATTGGAAATTGAAGCAGGAATTCAAGTGAAAAATCCGAACAATTACAACATTGTTATCAAAGAAATTAAAGCAGATGTTTTGGTAAATGGGAAGAAAATAGGAGAAATAGACTTGACTAAAAAAGTAGTTTTACCCAAAAAATCTGAAAGTGTAAATAATTTTGTAGTGGACACCCAACTATCAAATTTAATGTCTGCTGTCCCTTCTTTACTTTTTGGAGGAAGTGTATCGCTCCAGCTCCAAGGTTATCTTAAGGGAAAAGCATTTGTTTTTTCCAGAGAATATCCCATTTCCATCGAAAAAAATATTTCCGCTCGTGATTTAAATATTTTTTAATTTGCAAATTATATTTTCAATGTAGAGAAAATGAAAAAACTAATTAAGAATCTAATTTTATTGGCAACGATAACTTTTTTCTTAATTGGATCATGCAAAGAAAGAAGTACATGTTGCGATCCAACGCAAAAACCAGTCACTACTACTACCAATTCAAATGCCACTGCTAAAATAATAGTAACTACTTTAGCAGGATCTGGCTCTATTGGCAGTGCAAATGGTGTTGGAACTGCCGCTAGTTTTTTTTATCCTAATGGCTTATCCGTAGATGCTTTAGGAAATATATACGTAGGAGATGTGTTCAATAATATGATCCGAAAAATAACTTCTAATGGAGTGGTAACTACTGTAGCAGGTTCCGGTAGTTATGGTAAACTAAATGGTATTGGCACAGCTGCAAGCTTTTGGTTTCCTTATGGAGTTGTTGTGGATGACTCTGATAATATATATGTAGGGGATCATAATAATAATCTTATCCGGAAAATAAACTCTTCAGGAGTTGTAAGTACTTTTGCTGGAACAGGCACTTCGGGTAGTACAAATGGCATATCAACCTCTGCTAGTTTTTTTCATTGCCAAGGATTGGCAATAGATGCTTCTGGGAATCTATATATAGCAGATACCGGTAATCATTTGATTAGAAAAATAACTCCAACAGGAATCGTAAGTACAGTAGCAGGTACAGCAGGTGTTGCCGGTAACACAAATGGTACTGGAACGGCCGCTAGTTTTAACTACCCTAGCTCTATTGCAATAGATGCTTCCGGAAATTTGTATGTGGCAGACTCCTTTAATAATTTAATCAGGAAAATAGACCCTTCAGGAGTTGTAACTACATTAGCAGGCTCAGGAGCCGTTGGCAGTACAAATGCCATAGGAATCGCTGCCAGCTTTAACCAACCTTCTGGGGTAGCTATTGACGCTTCCGGGAATTTGTACGTGGCAGATTCGTATAATAATCTAATCAGGAAAATAGATCCATTAGGAGCCGTAACCACTTTGGCAGGTACTGGTAGTATTGGCAGTACCAATGGCGATGCCACAGTTGCCAGCTTTAATTATCCTTGCTCTGTAGCAGTTGATGCATCTGGAAATGTCTATGTTGGAGATCATTCAAATAATATGATCCGAAAAATAACACAGTGAAAGGGGAAATTCATAAACAGGCTTGAATTAAGCCTGTTTTTACCAAGTAAAATACTATAGTATTATTTACAATTACTTGTCTTTCATTACTCTTTGTCTATTTTTTTATAACTTGCGCCTTTGAAACGTTACTTACTTACCTTAACCTTTAAAAAATGAAAAAGTATTTAGTTGCTGTAGCTTTATATGCCTATTCAATATCCGTTTTTTCACAAGGGGAAATGAGTGTTTATTCCGCTACCGGAAGGGCTGGTGTTGCCACTACTTTTGTAACCGACTACCAATCCATTGGCATTAACCCTGCTAATCTTGGATACGGCAGAGTAAACGACAGTAAAAAATTCACCCTTGGTCTTCTTGAATTTGGAGGCAACGTCTATCACCAAGGCATGAGCAATAATGACTTTATCAAATATGGCTTGCATTACAAAAGTGTGAATCTTAACGACAAAATATCGGCAGCCAATACATTTGCAAACAATACGGTTTCCATTAATTTCGATTTTACCCTTTTAGGAATCTCTTTTCAGGATGAAAAATTCGGCGGGTTAGCCTTTTCGATAAGAGAGTCCTTTCGCTACTATTCTAACATTACACCCACCGCTGCTGACTTTGCCTTCAGAGGAGGAACTTCTTCTCTATTCCAATCGCTGGTTTTGTCTAATGGAACTACGGTTGCCAATAATCCTAACAACTACTCTCAATATGAAAACGGTTCCGGTGTTACCATTGATAGTGGTAAAACAAACACTCCTTTTACCATGGGACAAGTAATTGGAAAATCTAAAATAAAACAAAACTGGTACCGCGATTACAGCTTGAGTTATGGGCGGAAAATTATAGACAATAATGGAATACAATTATACGGAGGTGTCGGTGTAAAATACGAAGTAGGGTACAATTATATTGATATTACTTCGGACGGTTCTAAGGTCAATGGGAATGTAGCACTCAACCCAATTACAAATCCGGTAAATACACTTGGTGCTACTTCTCCATCCAATGCACTCAATAATAAATACCAACCTATCGGAAACGGGTATGGTTTCGATTTAGGGCTTTCTTTATCCATAAAACAGAAATATAAGATAGGTGTTTCAGCTGTCAATATTGGCTCCATTAATTATGGCAAGAATGTTTACTCTATCAAAGATACTTCTATTAGTGCTGTTGGGGTGAATCAAACGGAAGGATTTAAGGCAGTTGGTGAAGCCATTCGCTGGCAAGGAGAAAAAAGTCTGAAGGTAAGTCTCCCCGCGATGCTGCGTGCAGGTGCCAGCATGAGTTTACTGAATTACAAACTTGAAATTGGTATAGATGCAATTGTGCCTCTTAACAATGCCGCTGGAAACTATAATAATGTATTGATCGCCGTTGGGGGTGATTATAAAATATTAAAAACAATAAAACTCTCCTCAGGATTTAACATGGGGGGGAATACCGCCAAAAAATTTAACTTGCCATTAGGTATTACGTTCAGCTTCAATAAGACTCTTGAATTCGGTATTGCGTCCAGAGATGTCATAAGTTATTTTATCAAAACCGGAAATTCTTACTCTTTGGCAGCGGGTATTT
>DATHPH010000075.1:0-1618 GCA_035484095.1 Cytophagaceae bacterium
ATCCTGTTACTATTTCCTCCACTGAAATAAGTAAAAAATTATCTCCAGGATGTTATGTTGTTTCCGCAATTAGTGGTGAATCCTCTTTTACAACCAAGAAACTATTAATAAAATAATTTTTTGTTTGTCGTTTTTTAAAGACGGTAATTATTCTGAAACCAATTTTACCTGTACTATTTTAAAGAAGTAAGAACTTTAAAGGGTGGCTTTGTAACCGCTGAACAGAGAAAAGGGGGATTACAAAGCTGCCTAATACCGTTGTCAATTGATTGGTAATTTAAAATTTTTGGTCTCCGCTAATTTGTTTTATAATTTAGGGAATCTTAAGCTATTTGTTTTGTATACCTCCGAGTCCTCTATCCCGCGTTCTTCAAATAAATCTATAAAAATATTTTTTTAGAAATTGATTTTCTAAAATTATCAGGAGAAATACCTTCTTGCTTTTTAAAGTATTTTCCAAAATGAGACTTATCATCAAATCCTAATTGGTTGCTAATTTCTTCGATCGTTAATTGGGTATGGAGAATAAGTCTTTTAGCCTCAAGTAGTATTCTTTCTTTAATCAATTGCCCGGCAGGTTTACCTGTAATTTCTTTACAAATTCCATTAAGATAATTGGCCGTAATGTTAAGCTTCTCTGCATAATCTTTTGGTTTTTTTAATTCAATGAAAGATTCATTGATATACTCTCTGTACAAATTCACTATCTCATGACTTCGTTTAAATTTCTCATTTGTACTGCTGTTATTTTTAGACAGCCTTTTTACTTCAAGAACTATCATTTTTAACAAGAGGCAACTAATTAAATTCCATTCAGGATATTTATTACTGAATTCATATTCCATTCTTTGGAAGAACAAATTTAATTCCTGGAATCTATTTTTTGGAACATCGGTAAAAGTAGTTAGTTCAGACAAGAGTCTGTCGCTCGTTATCAATTTATTTCCGGTATAGATGGCGTTGTAAAAGTCATCTGTAAAAAGAACAATATACCCTTTTACTTGCTTCAGTGTTTTCCAGGCATGTATTTGACTGTATCGAATATAAAAAAAACGATAAGGGATTAAATCGTATTCTACAAAATCAATAACCTGAGAACCACTCCCACTGTTAATAAATATGAACGCATGAAATTCATGTCGATGGCTTTTTTTTAAGTGCTCAATATCTTTGGCAAAATATTCAAACTGAAAAAAATCAAAATCTTTGTCTTTTAGTTCTCCGGCCTTAATATTTTCTATTGAATAATTAACAATTTTTTCTTCTTTTAACATTTTCTATTTCAATCTAGTTATTAAAAAATGGCAGGATTAATTTCTATAATAATTATAAACAGATAACCCTCCAAAAACAAATTTTTGTTTTATTTGTTTCCCTCTCCCAGGAGAGAAAGAAGCGATAATACCTGCGAAACATTATGAATACAATATTGAGCCAGGCTGTACTCTTTCCCTACTTTTATGGTTATTCCTTTATGATAATTTACCACCTCAAACATATCTTCGTCTGTTTTATCGTCTCCTAAACAGATGCAAAAATCGTATTGTTTAAAGTCAAAGGTCTCCTTAATGGCGTTCCCTTTATTTGCTTTGAAGGGTCTCACCTCTACTACCTTGTT
>DATHPH010000076.1:0-1518 GCA_035484095.1 Cytophagaceae bacterium
TATAAGAAAATCATTTTCATGTACAAGAAGCTGGGTTACTTGTTTAGCGATATCCTGAATACTGGTAATAGAGCCCAAAAGCAATTCATTAAGATTCTGAAGTAGTGAGAGTGTTTTATTTTTGTCTGAAAGTTCAGCACTTTTTTTATACATCTCCTGATTGATGTGCACAAGCTCATCTGAGGTAGCGGGTGAGTTGCTAGTATTTTTTTCCACTGTTGGTAAATCAAAACCAAAAAAATGTTTTAATGACTGTGAGAATCCCATCCTATTATTAATTTATCAAATTTTGGATAAATTTACATTAACGTAATATTTCGGGGAGTTCATCCATAGAAATTGGATTTTTTATTTCATGCACTGCTTCTCTACAAATTTCAATAGAAGCCCGACCAAATAGTTTTGCATATTGATTGACCAGCTGAGACAAGATATCCTTGGCGTTTCCGTTAATTTTTATTGTATCGTTATTTATAATCTCAAGACCATCTATTTTTTTTGCTTGTTCTAGAGCAACAGGCCCGATGATTTCTTCTTGATCTCGTATAATTTGGCTCACTATTTGTGTATACGCATCCATACAACACCCTTTCTTTATCTAATGTTCATCGATTTTCATAAACTTAGGCTTTTCACAAAAACCCAACACACCAAGGGCAAGTAAATAGAGGCCTATTGTTAACATTAAATCTCCATTATCGCCATTATAGAATGTCCCAACAGTAGTTGTATAAGAAAATATCGTATCAGCAAGAAACATTACACCCAAACCAGCTAAGATAGCAATGATACTCTCTAAATATTCTCCTCCAAGATATCTAAACGAAAGACCAGATACAATAACTGATACAGCAAGTGCCACAAAATCTCCGAGCGGATATGCAATATCAAGAATCGTTTTAAGAAGAGTCTCTCCTTGAGGAACCACAACGCCACCCCTTGCAACAACAACAAGCAGATAATAGGAAATGACAGGTATTAAAATAATTGATGTGAAAAGAAAAAATTTTCCAAATTTATTTCTCAATCCGTATTTTGCGCCGGTTACACGTGAAAGATAAATTGCACCTAAACCGTAAAAAAAGATACTCGGTGCGAATCCTAAATCTGCAAGAGATGGATATGGTGCCGCGATATTGAGAACGATATTATAATAAGACCAACCCATGCTTCCTGCGCCCCATGCAAAAAGTCCTAGTGAGAGAAAAAAAATAGCTTTACCGACATGACTGTTCAAACCTCCCCAAACTTTTGATTTCACCATTCCTACCAAACCGACAATGAGAGGAATAAGGCTAAAAAGGAACGAGTAGATAAAATTATAAATTCCTGCTTTTGTACCGGTAATGTGGAGAATGCTCCAGTAAATAAATAGAAAAACTAAAAAACTCGTACAGATTTTTTGATAAATATTCATGAGTCATCTTTACTATAGAACCAAATTTAAATGGTTGTCAAGTATGTCATATTGAGTCCCGTACAAAACTCAATATAGCTAAGTTTGACAATAAAAAAAGC
>DATHPH010000077.1:0-4032 GCA_035484095.1 Cytophagaceae bacterium
GCTGCTACTGAAGTAGAAATGAAAGAGAAAAAAGACAGAGTAGACGATGCGCTTCACGCAACAAGAGCTGCTGTAGAAGAAGGTATTGTTGCAGGTGGTGGAGTAGCACTTATCAGAGCTGCCACTATTCTTGACACCTTAAAAGTGGACAACGAAGATCAAGAAACCGGAATTCAGATAATACGTTCCGCTATTGAGGCTCCACTTAGAACTATTGTAGCCAATGCCGGAGGCGAAGGTTCAGTGGTGATAAACAAAATAAGAGAAGGAAAAGATGATTTCGGATACAATGCTCGCGAAGATAAATACGAAAATATGTTCGCAGCAGGTATCATTGACCCAACGAAGGTTACACGTCTTGCACTTGAGAATTCAGCTTCCATATCCGGATTGCTGCTTACTACCGAATGTGTAATAGCGGACCAACCTGAAGAAAAAACGTCAATGCCTCCAATGGGCGGTGGCGGAATGGGCGGAATGATGTAATAAATAGCTCAAATTTACAAAAAAATACCTCCGGAATTCCGGAGGTATTTTTTTGTTTATGAAGTTGGTTATGTAACTTTATATAGTTAAAACAGGACAGTTTAATTACAAATGGTTCAACAACATACGACTATTGAATGGGCTTACGAACATTACTTTGTATATCTCCATTTATGTATTGCAGATTCTGATTGTGTTATTTGTGATCATGAATTTGAGAAAATCCAAAAAGCCGCCTTTCCCAATATTGATGCGGAAAGAGGCAAGCAACTTATCAAAGATGTTTACTTGGAATTTTTAGCCCACAACGATTATGAGAAGAAAATGGTCATTAAAGAATTGGCTCCTAAATACCTTCGTACTTCCTCCATTCGTACACGTGTTTTACAAAATTTACAATGTCTTGTAAACAAGGACGAGGAGTCTGAAGAACAAATCATGTTTCGATATATTGAAAAGGCCATTCAGTATAACAAGTAATATTTATTTCTCAAAAATATAATCTACTATCCGTTTTTTTCATAAGTACCAAATAATCTGTAAATCAGGTATAAGAATAAAAACGGAGGGCAAAAAATAATCATTTCTATTGTCGCCACGGCCTCTTTTCGTAATTATGCCGGAGTGTGAAACTGTTTTAGGTACCTATCCTATCTATTATTCAACGGTCTTCCCTTTTGGAATACATTTCTCTCCATTGTATTTTTTCCTTTTGTCTTTCTATGATCAGATTTGTAATTCTTTCAGCAGCAACATTTACCAATGGACTATCAATAAAGACATTTTTAACTTTTTCTTCTCGCACATCTATCCTATACAGAATCTGATATAAATAAGCAGTATTATGCATAAGCAATTCTTCCACTTTCTTACTTATTTTCTCTTTCAGATTTTCATCCTCCCCTTTTAAAAATAAGTAATCATTGATCAATACTGGTAATACATCGTCTTGAATCATCGTATAAAAAAAGCCCTTATTCAGGGCCTTCGTTTATTTTTTGGAAGATTTAGTTGCTGCTTTTGGTTTGACTTTTTCCTCCGGAACTTCCTCAGAGGAATCTTTATCTTTTGGCTTGGCCTTTGCTTTTGCCTTTGGTTTCTCCTTTTCTGAAATTATTTCTGTTTCCGACGCCTTCACCTCATTTGATAATATTTCCTTTTCAGCGGGTATTTCTTTTTTATCTTCCACAAATAGCTCTGCAAAATTTTTGGACAAAATTCCGTACCAGTTCACTAATTTCTTTATATCGGAACAATATACCTTTTCCTCATCGTAATCCGGAACCACTTTTTCCATAAATGCTCTTAGCTCAGCATCAGATGATTTGCTGGAAATGGTCAATTCATTTCCAAACATTTTATGGACACTCATCAAAACCTCTTCCAATGGTTTGGCGGATTCTTCACCGGTAGTATATACAGATATTTCTTTCAGTATCGATACTCGTTCACTGGAATTCGCCACCAACTTTGTCTTTTTTTCATCGATCGTTTCTAGTATTACCCCCGTTCTTGTAGGCTTTAATATTCTAAATAAGCCCCCTTTCCCCGAAACTGAAGCGATTTCTTTAAGTAACTCCATTATTTATCTATTCTTAATTATGATTAAAATTTACAACTTGAAATACACCGGAATATTTGCGTCCACTTTATACCCAGGTGCCCTGAATTTAAGAAGTTTTACAACTCTCAAAGCTTCCGCACCACAACCTCCTCCGATATTGCTTACAATCGTTGCGGCACTTGTTTTTCCATCCGCTTCAATGACTACGTGAATAATGCATTCTCCTTGAGTCCTGCTCTTTTTTGCATTGATTGGATAAATTTTATTTGCATCAATAAATTTATACATTTCTACCTGGCCACCTTCATAATATTGTGCTGCGGGAATAGATTTAGAAGGGTTTTGAGCGTTTGCACTTTCTATTGTCATAGTAGAAATCAAAGCAATTATGATAAAGATGACTTTCTTCATAGAGTTTTAGTATTTATTAGTGTACAATAATAATTGAAAATTTAAACAACTCAAATTTTTTTGCTTGCTTTAAACGAACGATTTATATCTGAGATATAATCCAAGAGTTCGTCCTTCCCTGTTCCCATTTCTGCCGAAGTAACGAATATAGGAGGCAATTCATCCCATGTCTTATACAATTCGTTCGTAAATTTCGCAATGGTAGTACCTGTTTTATTCCTTGTTTGTTTATCTGCCTTTGTAAAAACAAGCGAAAAAGGAATTCCCTGTTCTCCCACCCACTGTATAAATTCAAGATCAATTGGCTGAGGATCTAACCTGGAATCGATGAGTACAAATACCAGTTGTAACTGCTCTCTGTACAACATGTATTCCATGTTCATAATGTCCCATTTCGATTTTTCTGTTTTGCTCACTCTTGCCCAACCATATCCCGGTAAATCAACAATGTTCCATTCATCGTTTATAGCAAAGAAATTAATTGTTTGTGTCTTCCCGGGTGTTGAAGACGTTTTTGCTAATTTACTATTATTTGTCAGAAGATTTATTAACGACGATTTCCCTACATTGGACCTTCCTATAAATGCAAATTCAGGAGTGTCTTTTGTAGGACACTTTTTATAATCATCGTAACTACATACAAAAAGGGCTTTCTTTACCAGCATCGAACCTATTTCATCTTTTTCAGATTCGTAAAAGTAGGCAAAATACCTCAGCTTATCACTATACTATACTCCATTAAGGTAGTAATATACGCTATAATAATGTTTACCATATTCCTAATTTGACATTGCGCAAAATTTTGGTAACTTTGTAAAAAACGGTTGGGAAAAGGCCGTTTTTTTTATTGTATTAAGTAGATAAAATATTTGCTATGAGCGTATTATCATATTACACAGAAGAAGGTCTTAAAAAATTAAAAGACGAACTTCATACCCTGAAAACGAAAGGTCGCTCGGATATGGCAAAACAAATAGCCGAAGCAAGGGACAAAGGTGACTTGAGTGAGAATGCCGAATACGATGCTGCTAAAGATGCGCAAGGCTTGTTAGAGTTGAAAATTTCTAAGTTGGAAAACCTGGTTGCCAATGCTCGTTTGGCTGACATATCAAATATGGACATTTCTACCATTTCTGTGTTGACTAAAGCGAAGCTTAAAAATAAGAAAAACAATGCTGTAGTAGAATACATGTTTGTAGCAGAGGAAGAAGCAGATCTTAAGACAGGAAAAATATCAGTAAAGTCTCCAATAGGCAAAGGGCTTCTAGGTAAAAAAGTGGGTGATGTCGCCATTATAGAAGTACCTGCAGGTAAAATTGAATTGGAAGTATTGGAAATAGGAATCTAACATTCGGTTTAGCAAAATGTTATTTGTTTCCATTCGATTTTTTTATAATCGCTCTTCTAAAACTGATTACAACGAATCCTAAAAATACAAATGTCCACAATATTCACAAAAATCATAAACGGTGATATTCCTTGTTATAAAATAGCAGAAGATGAAAACTTCTTCGCTTTTTTAGACATTTCTCCGTTGGCAATAGGACACACGCTGGTAGTTCCTAAAAAAG
>DATHPH010000078.1:0-5255 GCA_035484095.1 Cytophagaceae bacterium
GGATAACAACTGATATTCATCCATCACTTCCCCTACTTGTCGACGAAGTCGCATGACTAGTTTATAGTCTTCCGGATTAAGCTTGCTAAGAAATATTTCCTCCTTTAACATAAAAACAAAGATAACAAAAAAGTAGCCCAGACGAAAATAAGGCCTGGCAAATGGATTTGTGATTCATTCGATAAGTATAAAATTCATACCATTCAACATGTTTTACACTCCTTCAATTATAAAGCTTATCGTCCAATATTATTCAAAAAAATATTTTGGTCCATTTTTCGATAACAATTAAAAAAAGCGAAAATTAGTTGGTTAGCTAAACTTTATTTATTTAAATTTGCATTATAATTATTTAATTTTAACTTTTAAACTCAAATTAACTATGGAAAAATCAGCTTTTGCGATCTTCGCATCATTATGCATTTTTGTGTTTTCTTCTTGTAAAAAGGATTACACTTGTAATTGTACGTATAGCACCTCTATTACTCAAACCTACACGGGTACAGCTCCTTATTCAACTACGGCGACACATACAAAAGACACTTCTTACACTTACACAGATAACACACAATCAGTAATGTTTAAAGGAACAACCAAAGCAAAAATATCTGCAGAAGGAGATTGTAATACATTTACTGATACGTATACATACTATATCCTTGCAAATAGTGCAAGTTCATTGCCAAGTAGCTACAACTCTTACACCTATGTTCCAACGGGCCAAGTAAACGTGGGGACATACGTTGTTGCCAATACGAATAACTGTTCATTAAGCAAATAATTATATTACAACTAAAAGCCACGAGTCGTATTTATTCGTGGTTTTTTGTTACCTTAAAGATCATTCACCCGTATTACCTCCACTCCACCTTCAAAACCTTATCCATCCAAGGCAACTTAATCATAGAAATAGTCCATGGAAGCTTGTCCAAAAGCACATCGTACCCACGTTCTTCTACCTTCAAGCTCCAACCTGTTTCATTTTTACTCAGTCTTCCTTCCCGCTGAATCATAGAAACCCTGAAATTATCATTGCTTGTCTTTTTTAAAATTGGCCAATTTTCTATCACTCCGGCAATCAAACTTTCACAGGTACTTTTTTCATTCTCCGACAGTTCAATTTCACCACCAATAGGATCTGACAATACCGTGCCTGTTAAAATTTTATTAAGCACCATTTGATGTTCTTCGGCTTTTTCATTTCTATTTACAATGTATTGCAATAAATAAATAGCTTTATAGGAAGCTTCGTCATTTATAAATTTTCGTTTTTCTAAAAGATTGCACAGCATAAAAAAACGTTGTAAAAATGGATGAATCAATACAAGACCCGCATTGGATATATATATAGGATCGATCACCTCTTTATCTTTCATCATTTCCTTCAGTTGATCTCGTTTTTTTCTTTTATTAGAGGAAGGAATACTTATTTCTTCCTTTATCAATTCTATAAATTTATGAATAGTAGAATCAGAAGTAAAATGGCATTTTACGATTTCAAAATCAGAAGCAGCCGCTGAAGAAAAATACATTTTACTTTCGGCAGGAAATTTTTCAATAAACGAGCCAGCCAATTCTTCCAATGAAAAAGATACTTCTTCCGGCATTTTTTTATACTTTTCAAAATACGTCAGGTAATAAACGATCAAATCAATGTCTGAAGGGATAACAGAATTTTGTTTCGTAATAACATTCTCCTCTTTGGAGTGTTCCTTCATCAAAGAATCAATCAACTTCACTAATTCAGCACTAAAAACAGTTTCTATTTTTCTTATAAATTCCGATTGATTTCCAATATTATATTCCTTGATTATTTTTTTAAAATAAACTGAATCATTTTTATAAAACGAAAAAATCATTTCTTCAACATAAGGAATCGTATGACTGACAATTTCCATCCATGGGGCGGTTCCTTTTTCAAAAAAAATTCTTACCACTTCTTCTCTGTAGTACTTAGAGTCAAACTGTTCTCTGGCTTTCTTCTTATTAAAATAATTTTTAAAAATAACTTCCGCAACTTGTCCTTCTATATTTTTCTCAATTCTAATCATTACAGCCGGATAAGACGGGAGAGGTATACGATCAAATATTTTTTTTAATTTATCCGAATAGTTATGATGCCATTCCATCAAATGAGCTTCTATTCCTTCTATTCCAGCAACTCTGTCTTCCCAGTAAATAGTACCGAATTGAAAATATTGCAGTAAAACTCTTTCGATTCGATCAAAATATCCAATTACTTTTGTTGATTTTTCTACAAATTTATTTCCTTTCTTTTCATCAACAATAAACCCTTCAACATAATTTGATAAAACAGTAGAATGTAGCACCAAGTCACGTGTAACAGCTTGAATAAGTTGCTTTCTTTTACGATCGTTTCCGCTTGAATCCTTACCATTTTTTAAAAAAGATTTAAAAAAAATGGAGTAACTATTTTTCCTTTCTTCAGAATCAGAATGCATTTCAATCAATGTCATTAATTCTCTAAACATAGAAAGATAAGAAGGGTAATAACGTTCTATCCAATGCTCCATGTACCATTCAGGAAAAATTGTAGCAAACTGATGTGAACTCATCAAATTTCGTTCAATTGTATACTCAGCAAAATGCAACTTTAACGTCTTGATCGAATCAAATTTTTCTTTCTTAGTAATGAAAAAATAAAATAAAAATGAATTGTAAACAAAAAAGAAATTTTTTATGTACCGCTCAAATCCATCCTTCGAAAATTCTTTATGAATAGTTTCTACTGTAAGATTAGATAGGGTTGCAGCTCTTCCGAGAATATAATCAATAATTTTTTTATCAGAATGATGAATAAAACGACTTACCCGATTGCTATTTTCATTAATCTCATTAAATATACTTACAATTTTTTTTGGATTCCTTTCAAAAATTCGATTCACTGCTTCTGAAACTATGACTCGTTTCTGTTTGTTCTCAAAAGCCCACCAAGGAAGGTATCCTTCTTTAAGAAAAAAAAGCACAAGCTCTTCATCTGTTTTAGCCATAGAAACAATCGAATCTGTTCCAACGCTTTTGTTATGTCGAATGTTTACAATTTTAAAATTAAGTTGATCGAATAATTTAGTGTAAAGCAATTGTTTTAAAAGATACTCATCAATGGGGTAATTGATACTTCCCAAATCGACTTCTAATTTTTCCAAACGCAACTGTGAATTTTTAGGAGAAAGTTCATCAAAAACTTTTTCTATTACTTTCAACAAAGATTGTTTGATTATATCAGTAACCTCCACTCTAAAGGCCAAACCATCTTCATTCGAATTATAGTCAATTTCAAAAAGCTGCTTTCCAACAATATGAAATTTATTGCTCATTTTCCTTTCTGAAATTTAGGAGCATCTGTGCAATGGCAGTATTCAATTCATCTCTCTTTATAACGTCAGGAGTGAATTTCATCAATACCTCCATCCATTCATAATATTTCTTTTCAAATTCTTCCATGTCGTCAGGATCAAGCCAAATAATCCGGAGCGATACATTTGCAGGACTATTTTCTTCGATGATGTCTTCCGCAATAGCCCTAAACTCTTTGTTCTCAAATCTTGCCGACCATGTTGGAATAAGTATGCTGGACCTATAACTAAAAAAATCCTCCGGAATCATATCCGATTGTTCTGAATAGCGGATGTATAAACCTATTTTATTTTTATAAGGTATAACGTGTAGCTGATCCGACATTAGTTTGTACAAGGTTTCCATATCCTGATGAGTTTCTTCTACCGAAGGTTTTGCCACCACGCTCACAAAAGTATGTTTGCCGTCGGAGGTTTTAAAGTGAACTTCAAAATCTTTATCCTTCGTTGCCTCAACAGAATAGTGTTCGTAATAAGAAATATGGTGCTTCAATTCATCTATAACTTCTTTTCTCTCCTCAAAGGTGTAAAGCCGAATACTTCTAAGGAGAGGTTTCCCATCCGGGGATAACATAAATATTCCATACTTGTTATCTGTAAGATCTGGTCGTAATAAAATGTGTTCCAAAACATGCAATCCCTCTGTCTCAATATTTAACTTCCTAAGAAAAATTCTTAGGATCTGAACCGAAAGATTAGCTTCCCGATAGGAAGAAAAGGTCCCGATAGTAATCCATTCCTCTTCCTTGAAATGCTTAAATAAAACAATCCAGGAATTTTCAGTTCCTACTATTTCTCCAATTTTGTACTGTTCAATATTTAGCCCTTCACGGAGAAAAGCCTCCGGTAGCATTTTAGAACGAAAGGGAAGTGTTTGTTGCAATAAAAATTGACTTTCATCTTCCGAACATGTTTCCACATCTTCATCTTCAATATCTACATAATCAAAATTCTGATCGATGAATACTTCGTTTAACAATTCACTTTTAAGTTTCGCTTCTTTCTCCCAATCTTTTTTCCGAAATCGGGTAGTACCTTCTTTTATAAGCTTCAACCCATATTTAGTATAAGTATCCAGTATTGAATGAGGATTGTAAACGGTAGAATCTTTATCATTATCCTTGCCAACACCAAGGCCTAGCAGCAAGGATATTTTTGCTTCCAAGCCTGTAATATTATCCGTGCGTCCGTTTGCTTTTTTATAATTAAAAGCTTTTGCGCGATTTTTATTTATAAAAGAAAGTGAACGCAAAAAACGTGTTTTGTTCTGAATAAGATGTTTTTCAAATTCCACCTCTTCAAAATAATAATTAAACTGGGAAAGCGATTGTTGTGTATATGCCTCCCCGTGTATTGCCAGTAAATAATCTAGAAAACGGTTGCGTCGATCTGTAAAATTATCTTTCATCTTTACCAACTCCGGGAGGCCAGTTTGGTAAGAAAGAAAATTTTCATATTCCGAAAATCCTTTTTTATCTGACGATTGTCTTTTCTCTTGTTTCAACAATGGCTTCACATCAGGCACCACTTTTTCTAATGACTGATAGAAATAAGTTTGTCTTATGTTCGCATTGAGTGAAAATAAATCCTTGGCATGAGACAATTGAGAAAGGTAATTTGCCATAATTTGCTCAAATAATAATAAATATCCTTTCAGTTGTTTGGCTTGTCCTTTTCTTTGATTATTCGGTGTTTGTGGAATTCCAAATTCACCAATTCCGTAAACAAGAGGAAAATCATTCTGCACTGAAAAATACTCTTCTAACTCTAAGGCTTCTCCTTCCGGTATTTGAATTGCTTCTTCACTTAATCTATACACCCTCTTATTTGCAGAGGTAAGCTCATTTAGTCTTCGCTTTACCAAATCAGGATCAATAT
>DATHPH010000079.1:0-2526 GCA_035484095.1 Cytophagaceae bacterium
ATGCCCACATAGTTCGGCTGTATTGGTAAATCACGGCTGTATTTTCGGTTGATAAGTGCCAGCAATTCTACTTTGGCGGGTCTTCCAAAAGCAATCATTGCATCCAAAGACGCCCTTACTGTACGACCCGAATACAATACATCGTCAATTAAAATTACCTTTTTATCTTCCACTAAGAAAGGAATCTTTGTTGTATTGGCTTTAAGTGGCACATCGCCCCTACGGAAATCATCCCGAAAAAAAGTTGTATCCAGAATACCCAGCGGAATTTCTTTTCCCAGTGTATCGGAGATTATTTTTCTAATTCTTTCGGCCAGAAAAATGCCTTTCGGCTGAAGTCCAATAATTACAGTATCTTTAAAGTCATCATGGTTTTCAATAAGTTGCTGACAAATCCTATATAAAGTGATTTGAAGAAGCTTATGATCAATGATGTTTCTTTTCTGCATGGTATTCAAATTGAACAAAGATACTTAAAAAATAAGTTGTGTTAAAAGAGTCATGGTTTTTTATTTTAACGTTCCCAAAATCTCTTCTACATAATCTCTGCTATTCGAAAGTCTTGGTACCTTTATCTGAGCACCAATCCTTCCTTTTTTCTTAAGCCAGTTGTAAAATGTACCCTCCGACACAGAATGAACAATTGGTCTTTGCAATGCCAGATCTTTGTAGCGTTTTGCATCGTAATCAGAATTCACTTCACGCAGGGTGTTATCCAATATGGTAATAAACTCTTCCATATTTTGAGGTACGTTTATAAATTCTATAATCCATTCATGGGCTGCTTTTGTTTTTTCTGAGAAAAAGACCGGAGCCGCCGTAAAATTACTGATGGTTGCTTTTGTTTCATGACAAGCCTTGGTCATAGCAGATTCTGCATTTTCGATTACCAGCTCTTCTCCAAATGCATTTATAAAATGTTTGGTTCTTCCGGATATTTTTATTCGAAAAGGAGCCAATGAAGTAAAGCGAACGGTATCGCCAATCTTGTAGCGCCATAAACCTGCATTGGTAGAAATTAGCAATGCATAATTTTTGTGCAACTCTACTTCATCAAGACGAAGTGTTTTGGGATTTTCTTTTTCAAATTCGTCAGATGGTATAAATTCAAAATAAATGCCATTGTCCAAAGCTAATAACATTTCATCCGAATCTTGTTGATCTTGCATTGCAAAAAAACCTTCGGAAGCATTATAGGTTTCATAATATTTAACCTGATCTCCAGGAAAGAATTTTTTGAATACCTCTTTGTATGGATGAAAAGCGACGGCACCATGAAAAAACACGTTAAATTCGGGCCAAACTTCTAAGATATTTTTTTTTCCTGTGATCTGTAAAATCTTTTCCAGCAAAACTACTGTCCAGGTTGGAACAGCAGAAATATTGGTTACGTTTTCTTTGCTGACGTAGGCGGCCATTTTTTCGATCTTGGCTTCCCATTCGTTCATGAGTGCTATTTCAAGCGTAGGTGTACGTCCAAACTCTGCCCATTTAGGAAGATTGGCAATAATCAAGGCAGACACATCTCCGCAATTCATCTCATTGGTGTAAGGATTTGGACTATAGCTCCCACCTATTCCCAAACTTTTTCCTGAAAAAAGTTCGCTGTTAGGATTGTTTACGAAGAAACATGTAAGGGTGTCTTTCCCTCCTCTGTAATGAGTATCTTGTAAACATTCTTTGGATACTGGAATAAATTTGCTTCTAGCATTCGTCGTGCCGGAGGATTTTGAAAACCATGAAATCGGAGAATCCCACAAAACATTTTGTTCACCTTTCATGATGCGTTCTATATAGGGATAAAGCTGTTCATAGGACGAAATGGGAACATTTTTGAAATCCTCGCCATTTCGTATGGATTGATAGCCGTATTGCTTACCCCATACCGTATCTTTGCCTCTATTAATAAGATATTCAAAAAGCTGCTCTTGTACCTCAATCGGATTTTTTCGATAAGCATCTATTCTGCTCATTCTCGTTTTAAGCAGTGCTCTCAATATGCTGTTTACAAGTGCCAATCGTTTGTTTTTTAAAGAAACCTTATATAATTCTATTCGTCGATCCGGTTGATGGGGGCATTTTTTGCATCGTGCTTTTCCAGTAAATCGTCTTTACGTTTCAACTCAAAATATTTGCCAAGATACACTTTTCTGACCATTTCATCCGCTGCCAATTCTTCAGCAGTACCGGAACGAAGTATTTTCCCTTCAAATAATAAATAAGCTCGGTCGGTAATAGAAAGCGTCTCATTCACATTATGGTCAGTAATAAGAATGCCTATATTTTTTCTTTTCAATCTTGCGACGATGGTTTGAATTTCTTCCACTGCAATAGGATCCACCCCTGCAAAAGGTTCATCTAATAATACAAATTTAGGATTTACCGCCAACGCACGGGCTATTTCTGTTCTTCTTCGCTCGCCTCCTGAAAGCACCATGCCTTTATTTTTCCGAACATGTTTCAGACTAAACTCTTCCAACATTTCTTCTACTTTATCCAATTGTTGCTTCTTAGAAAGTTTAGTCA
>DATHPH010000080.1:0-8121 GCA_035484095.1 Cytophagaceae bacterium
GTAATACATTCGTATAATACTTCCTTTTATAGGCAATGAGTTTCTCCAGGATAATTGTAAAAGTTCCCGTTGACATTTTTTATACTAATACAGAATACAAACGAAGTTTGTTCTATAAAAGTACAAATTTTGTCCAGGAATTGAAAATGAAAGCAAATAAATACATGTATTCAACACCTTTCGTTAGTTTCGGGTCTTTAAAGATATAATGGAGGGACGATGGAAATACGCTTACAAAACGGACCAATCCCCTTCTCTAACCCTTAATAGAATCCTACTCTGCAAATACTTTATATTTTCTTATCTTGATGGTATGAAAACACCTACTGTCACGAAAATATTGTTATTGTACACTATTGTCATTTCATTTTTCTCACCAGCAAAGGGGCAGGAAAACCGCATGGAAACTATTGTTCAGAAAGGACATTCTGCTTCTGTAAAATCAATTGCTGTAAGCAAAGACGGAAAATTTTTGGCTACAGGAAGCAGGGATAAAACTGCAAAACTTTGGGATATAATTACTGGCTTTGAGATCAGAACATTTATGGGTCATGAGCATACTGTAAACGGCATACAATTTAGTCCCAATGGCAAACTAATGGCGACTAGCAGTGCCGACAATACGATCAAAGTATGGAATATTCTAACTGGCAAGCAGATTTTTAGTTCACCTATTAGTGGAAAATACAGAACAGATGTTGCGTTTTCGGCAGACAGCAAATATATAACTGCTGCTGGATACGATGATTCTGCTACAATTTACGAAATAACGTCAGGAAAGATTGTGAAAACTATAGCCGTCAATGCTGACCAGGGACTTGGGTATGGCGTGAATCTGGAATACAGCCCTGATGGAAAATGGTTAGCGATTGGAGAAGATAACAAGACGGTTAACGTATACCATTTACCGGATTGGAAATTGACTTATACTTTTAAAGCGGCAGAAGGATGGTGTGGAGGTTGTGGCACGCTAGTTTCGTTTAGTGAAGACAGCCGTTACCTTTTAAAGCTTTCACACAATACGAATGTTGAACAATATGATTTACAATCAGGAAAGCAAATAGCGCAATATGGAGAAACGTTGGATGCCATAGCCGGTGTTGGTTTTAGCAAAGACGGCAAAAAAATAATTGTCGCCGGAGATAAAAAAATTTTTCAATATGAAACCGGAACCCAAAAAATAATTTCTACTACACCGGTTGATTCTTATGGCGAATTAAACGAAGTTCTTTACAACACAGAATCAACATTAATGATCGCAGCCTTTGGCAGCAATAAAGGAGTAGCTTTTGATGCCATTACAGGAAAGGAGCAAATTCGTTATTCGGGTATTATAGAAAGACAGGACAAAGGTGGTTTAACGTACGATCCTGATAATTATAGGGAGTCGTATATTGCCAAGTACCTTCGCTTGAAAAACTCATTGCTTCTTACTAAAGACGACCGTTTTTTCATTACAGGGAAATCGGGAACAAATGCTGTAAAGTGGAGTACGGCCACTGGAAAACCGGAGAAGGTATACAGCGGACACACAAAAGCTGTAATATGTTTTGATTTAAATAAAGATGGCAAATATCTTATTACCGGCGATGGCAGTGGAGAAGCCATTTTGTGGGAAACGGAAAGCGGGAAAAAAATCCGTTCTTACAAAGGACATCGGGATCCTCTTTTTGATGTAAAATTTTCCTCTGATGGAAACATGGTTGCCACATGTTCCTGGGACGGAACAATGATTGTTTGGAATACGGAAACAGGCGAAAAAGTATCGTATACTGATTTTAAAGACTATGCAGCCTATACAATGGCTTTTACTCCTGATGATTTGTACCTGGTTACAGGAAGGTTAAATAAAACACTCGAACTACGTGAACCGGATAGCAAAGAGGTAGTAAGAACCTTTATCGGACATACGGACGTAGTTTCCTCCATTGAATTTGGCCCGGAAAAATATAAAATGCTCTCGGCCTCCTGGGATGGATCTGCGCGTGTCTGGGACATCTCCACCGGAATGATGGTGCAAAAAATAAAAACAGGCAAATCAGCGCTGCATACGGCTATCTATACACCTGATGGGAAGAAAATAATTACCGGTGGAGACGATCGGATAATACGAATATTTGATGCTGCCAATACAAAACTCCTGAACACTCTTGAAGGACATCAAGCAGAGGTAACGTGTTTGAAAATTAGTCAAGATGGGAAAATGCTTGTTTCGTATAGCTTAGACGGTGCCATTAAATGTTGGAACCTGGAAAAAAATTCTGAGTTTTACGAACATGTACATATTGGGGAAAAAGACTGGATGGCTCGTACAAAAGAGGGCTATTTTAATGCTACTTCCGGAGCCCGTTCTTCCATTCATTTTGTAAAAGGGTTGGAAGTATATCAGCCGGAACAATTTTTTGAAGAGTTTTATCGCCCTGACTTAATTTCTGAAACATTTAAAAACAGAGGCAATTCGGAAGGGAAACAAAAAATGGAAGACAAATTAAATCAAGCACCACCGCCGATATTAAAAATAGCGTTGGTTCCGCTCGAAGGAGGCATGGAAGCAGAGGTTCATATTAAGCTAATCGACAATGGAGGGGGTGCCACAGAAATGAGGCTTCTGCACAATGGAAAAATAATTCCATTGAAACCAGAAGAAATGGAAATGCCCGCAGGGAAAGGGAAATTCTCTACAATGAAAAAAAACTTTTCGTTGGTAGCCGGGATGAATGTTTTTTCAGTTAGTGCTTTTAGCAGAGGGAGAGTTGAATCGATTCCGGTAGAAGCTACCTTATATTCTGAAAATGCGACTAATATGAGTGCCTGTTATATTTTAGCAGTAGGCATAGACAAATATAAAAACCCATCTATGTCGCTCTCCTATGCGAGAGACGATGCGGAGGCATTTGTAGACTCTATCAGGACGAAAGCTAAATCCTTGTTTCAGAAAATAGAGATTATTTCACTCTACGACGAAAAAGCAACCCGAAACGGCCTATTAGATTCTCTTGAAATGTTTTCAAAAAAAATAACGCAAAACGATGTATTCATTTTTTATTATGCTGGTCATGGGAGTATTACAGAAGATCAGTTTTTCTTTATCACTCAGGAATGTACAAGATTATTTGATTTGTCGAACCTCGAAAAATATGCGGTAAAAGCTTCCGAAATACAGGACAAGTTTAAAAATATAAAGGCACTCAAACAAATTATAATTATGGATGCTTGTCAATCGGGGGGTTCTGTAGAACTATTGGCTACACGTGGATCGCAGGAAGAAAAAGCCATTGCTCAACTTTCACGTAGTGCCGGAATACATGTGATGGCCTCCGCAGGAAGCGAACAGAATGCAAAAGAAATTGCACAACTGGGTCATGGGCTGTTCACCTACGTGTTATTAAAAGCATTGTCAGGAGAAGCCGATGGTGCACCAAACGATGGAAAAATTACGATCTATGAATTAAAATCTTATTTGGACGATCAGGTCCCTGAACTTAACAAACAGTATAGCGGAAAAATGCAATATCCGTATACCTTTTCACGAGGCCATGATTTCCCGGTTGTATTTGAAAAATAAATCTAAAACCTATTCTATTAAATCTATGAACGAAGCAAATGCATTAAACAGTGTCGCAGAATTTCACCACACGTTTAAACATCCTATTGAGCCGAATCCTCTTATTCCTGCGGTCGAACGATGTAAACTAAGAGTTGCCTTACTGGCAGAAGAATTAAAAGAATTGGAAGAGGCAATCAAGGATCAAAATATTATTGAAGTGGCAGATGCTTTGTGTGACCTCCAGTATGTACTTTCGGGTGCTATTTTAGAATTTGGACTGGGAAATAAATTTGGAGAATTGTTTGCAGAAGTACATCGCTCTAACATGAGCAAGGCATGCATCTCCCCTCAAGAAGCAGCGCAAACAATAGAATATTACAAAAAAAAGGACGGTACAGAATCTTATTTTATAGAAAGCGATGGAAAATTTTTGATATACCGAAAGGAAGACAATAAAACACTGAAGTCAATTCATTACGAACCTGCCAGGTTGGAAGCAATTGTTAAAAAGTGAAGAACGACAATTCTATTTCAGTGCGCTTGGATAGGCAGTGTAAGATTTTATTAATTTGTGCGATTGCATCACACAAATTGTCCGTCAGCTCAATAGAAATAAAATCAATTGAAGTAATTCTGTTTGCATTCTGATGTCCTTTCAAACAGTCTTGTATTTTCAGAATGCAAACAGAATCATTGTTTATACTTGAAGAAAAAACAAGACGATGAAAAAGATATGCTCATTTATAGCCATAAGTGTTTTAGTAGTTGTTAGCACAACAATAAGCAGAGCAGTTACGGAATCCAAGGTTCCTACTTGCATAAAATCCACGTTCTATACTAATTTCCCTTATGCAGAAAAAATTCATTGGGAAAAGAAAAAAAATGGAATTTATCTCGCTCAGTTTTTGATCAGCGAAAATAAAGCAACGGCAATGTTCAATAGTAAAGGAGTATTGGTGGAATCCGACATTGTTCTTTTTAACGACGACGTACCCTTATTTGTATTACAAGAAATAAAAAAAGAGAAAGACGTCCATGTAGTTCACTTTGCGAAATCAGTGGATATAAATCATACCGAACATTATTTACTTACGTTACGAAAAGGGAAAGAAGGTTTTGAAGTAGTCTTCGATCAAAACTGGAAAGTACTTGAAATTTATCAGCGGAAAGATATATAAGCTAAAGAATCCCGAACAACGGTTCAGATTTTTTATACTATTACCTGCGTTTTGCAGAAATCATTTCTTCATACTAAACTTGTTGAGACAAGCATTGTATAAAGGATAAATGATATTCACTCCTGCGATGGAACCGGACAATACGCCCATCAGTTTGTTGAAAACTAAGCCAATTTGGATAGCTGATTTTCTAAGCTCTACTTATTTCCTACTACCATGGTTTAATCGCATTGTTTCATTTCAACTTTTATTCCCAAAATATACCAAGTTATAAATTTCGTCAACTTCATACTTATTTTAGAAAACGGCGGTTTGTTATTTTTTTATTAAGGAATTATAAATACCTATTATTTATAATTCCGAAAGCTACTTTTACTAAAATTATTGATTGCTTCTATGTCTCTGAATGATTTGCCGTTTATGAAATTAACAGCTTACATTATTTTTTTTGTATTACTAGAATTGAGTATGGTGTTGTCATGCTTTGCTCAACAGGATACTGCCACCGTAATGGTATATAATGTGTTGCACTACGGAGACGGCTGTCAAGGCTCGGACGCTTTTCTCCATTCAAATCTTAAAATAATTGCAGAATATGTTCGTCCGGATATACTTGGAATGGTGAAGGTTGAATCCGTTTTACCTCCCGGATTTGGAGATTCAATTCTGGTAAATGCCTTAAATCTTTTCTCTCCTGAGAAGTATGCTTATTGTCCATTGACCAATGTCTCCCATAATCCTGATGGAGACAGGGATCTTTTGTTTTACAACCAAAATAAATTTGGGTTTTTATCTGTTGTTACCCTACTGGGAATATCTACAAACCCTCCTACGGAAGAAGATTTTAATCTCTATAAATTGTATTACAAGGACCCCAATTTATCTACGACTTACGATACTACTTTCCTATATATAATTTTAAATCATACCATTTCGGGAAGTAATGAAATTGGACGTGACGAACAGGATGCCTCAATCGTGCAAACCTTGCAAAATATGTTTCATTCGCTTCCTAATCTTATCACGATGGGCGATTTTAATACACATATCAGTTCCGAAACCGGTTATGTTTTACTAACGCAATCTTCCAACAGCAATTTTCTATTTTCTGATCCTCCGTTTTATCCGGATAGAAATTTGAATTATCCTCTTGACTGGGAAAATGCTCCTGTAGCTGCTAAGTATTTAAATACTTCTACCAGACAATCCGCAGATTTGCCAAACAGTTGTGGGACCTCAGGTGGTGCAAAAGATTGGTATCTGCACCTACTTTTGTCCCAGCCCATTATTAAAAATTCCAATTACATAACCTATATTTCAAATTCGTACACAACTATTGGGAACGATGGGAACCGTACTGGAATTTCTATAAATGATAATTCTTCCTTCCCCAATACCTCTGCTCCGGATTCTGTTTTAAATGCCATTTATACTTTTTCTGATAAATATCCTGTTGCCATAAAACTTGGTATTACATATAATACAAAAGGATATGGTCCTGCCGTAACGGTCAATAATCCGGTTGACAACCTGATTACATTACGTTTTCCTCCCAACTTCTCAGGACAGGAAATGGAAATGCACTTGTATGATGTTTTGGGAAGATGTCAGCAAACGGAATTTTACACCATAGAAGGAATAGAAGAAACAAGTGAAACGAGTCTTACTTCAGGGGTGTATACCCTCACCATAAAGGTTGGTAATTATAAGTATACAACCCGAATCGTAAAAAATTAAGGGTGCATTTTTTGAAATTTTTGTGCAGATTTTAGTACTCCTTTAAAAAAATAAAACATCCGGATTATTTTATTTGTGTTGTAAAATAGCTAACATTATCGAACACTAAAATTTAGTACCTAAACGAATCAGTATATGAAAAGCCTAGTCTTATTATTTGCCTTTATTGTATTTGTCAATGTAATTGGAAATGCACAAGACATTCCTGCAAAATCCAATGCTATTGTCGTTGTTTTACCTGATTCTAATAAGGTAAGCGATAAGATTCTGAAAGTTCTGACGGCAAAAGAGTATACTATAACTCCGGGCAAAAATCCATCTGTTATTACTACTGCAGCGAAAACATTAAAAAGCAATACTCGTGTGGTGTGGAATGTCAATATAAAAGGAGCCGAAGTTATTCTGACCGGAAAAATTGTAGTAGCAGGCCAAGGAAGTATGACGATTGAATATAAAGGAACAAAAGGTACTCCAATGATGAATGGTTGGGAAGAAATGGATAAAATTGCAAAGGCACTTGGCGGGAAGGTGAGTTATGAAATAAAATAATGTTTTGGTCTGGTCAAGAAATTTCAAGCAGCAGTGAAGGTGTTATATTAATCAGCAGTTGTATAAAAAAGCTGACCTAAATTATATTGCATGTTCATTCGCCTCAAATATTCCAAAGGTGTTTTGATCTAAATCAATAAAATAGCCTTGGTAACATCTTCCAGGAATGACGAATTTCGGCAAGGCTATTTGTCCTCCATTGGCAAGAATAAGGGTGCTCGTCTCATCAAAGCTGGCTACTTGAATGGAGCAGACAAATGCATTCGTTCCGTTACCCACAGGAGGGGTTGGCGCAGGACGTTTTAAAAGCCCTCCATGAATGCCTTTGGTTTCAATTCTGTAATATTCGATTGGAAGAAATTCTTGTTTAGTAAATTTCCAATCAAAAACAGCTTTATAAAATTCTATTTCTCTTTTCGGGTCAGAACTTTGGATTTCAAAATAGCCAATTGTGTTCATGATTATTTATTAATTTTAAATAAGGTTTCCATGGTAGGGAGCAACGTGTCTTTTTCTGAAATCAAGGGGTTGCTGTATCCCCAATCGATCATTAGTGTTGAGTCGTTCCAGAGAATACCGGATTCGGATTCTCTATGATATACATTGGAGCATTTGTAAGAAAATACACTTTCCTCCAGTGCAACAAAGCCATGGGCAAATCCCTCAGGAATGAAAAGCATATTTCTTTTTTCCGCTTCTAAAATAACCTTGAAATGTTTGCCAAAGGTGGGAGAATTTTTTCGAAGATCTACTGCTACGTCTAATACCTTTCCAGAGATTACGCTCACAAGTTTTGCCTGGGCAAACGGCTCTTTTTGAAAATGCAACCCTCTTAAAACACCTTTTCGGGAATAAGACTGATTGTCCTGGATAAAAATCGTTGTAATGCCATTATTTTCAAAAGCAAACCGATTATAGGTTTCTAAAAAAAAACCTCGCTCATCATTAAATATTCTAGGATATATTTCTACTAAATCTTTAATAAATGTTTCTTTTACCTCCATGATTTTCCATTGAATAGTCTGCAAAATTAGCCTTTTAAATTGAGATTTGAGAATGTAAAGGGGGTATAAAATCTTTTGGCAGTCATTTATATTTTCAGGTTTTTTG
>DATHPH010000081.1:0-2076 GCA_035484095.1 Cytophagaceae bacterium
TTGAAATAATCAATAGCATCAATGCACTAAACTTTTTAAATAAAGATACATTTGTTTTCATATAGTAAGTTTTAGGGTATAAAATTTCAACTTTCAGAATTGTATCCTGAAATGGGACTTTCCATAATAAGACCTGACTTATATATCAGTGAAGCAGCTCTATGTTCCTTGTAAGAGAAACCCAAAAATAGCCTTGTCAAAAAAATCATTCCTGTTTCAGGAATCATTGTGTTTAATTTTTTTTTCGCCATAAGTAAATAGTAAGTTTTTTAATTTTAATATTCTTTCAGATATCTTAAAGCGAAGACAAGTGGACAAGAAAAAAGTAAACAAAAAAATAAAATTATTCTTCTAAAATTTCTTGTTTACGTACAGGAACATAATTCAGGGAGAGCTCGAACAGTTGAGGATTATAATAATTCAAAGGTCCTATTGGAGTGTAATATGAAAATAACAATTTAAAAATATTTTGTCCAATTTTTATATTGTCTACACCGGTAGAAATGGAAGCTCCTTTTTTATATTTATAGGCGATCACAGCTGTGAGACTATTCTGAATAAGTGCTATCATTCCAATATCCAAATCATATTGTGTTTTGCTAAACCAGCGGAAAACACTTGTTGGTGTAAGTTTCAAATGACGATCTATTTCAAAAGATTTATTGATGGCCAAATTATAATAACGTTCGATATAATAAGTAGCATTCAGGGGTGATAATCTTGATGGAATAATCTGATTGCAGGAAATCCCAATATTGAAATCTGAACGATACAGCCATAATCCTATATCACTGTTAGGAGCAAAAGCAGAACCCCCGCTGTTTATATTGGAAGCTTTGAACGAATAATTGATAAACCCCATCGAAGCACCGGCACTTAGCATCAGGCGTTGTGAGAGGGGAATATGAAAAGCATATAAAAAAGAAGCCCTGTTTCTATTAATATAAGTACCTTCTTTTTCATTCACGAAAGTCAATCCTATGACATTTTTAGATCTACGTTTTTCGGACTTTTCCAAACGAATAGTACCGCTGGCATAAAAAGTTCTGATGTCCGAAAATTCACCTGTCAATGCTCTGTTTCCAGTGTTGAATTCTGCTTGTGCGTCCTTCCCAATGCTGGCGGGATTAATCAAAGAATAGGTTTTATAAAATTGGATGAACTGTACAGGAAGTGATGCTGCCGTTTGCCCATAAGAAAAAGTAACCAGAAGAGTGAGAAAGAAAATAATCAATATACTAATATAGATTCTCATGAAATGAAAATACCGGGGAATATTTAGTAATTTTAGTGCAATAAATTATATAATTTCAAGAAAACCAATTTATTTAAAAAGAAACCTTAAAACTGTTTACTTTTTACGAATTAGTTTGTCATAAACACAGAATGAGGGAAAAACCGGAGTATGCTTTTTAGTGATCGAGAAGTAATATCTGCAATACGAAAAGGGGAGGATGATGTGGTATTGTCTTCTCTTTATAAAGCGGTATTACCAAAAGTGAAAAACTATATAAAGGCAAACAGAGGAAATGAAGACGAAGCAAAAGATATATTTCAAGATGCGGTTATTATTTTCTACAAAAAAATAAAACTCGAACAAATTCAGGAAGATATTAACGTTACTGCTTATATATGTCTTGTAGCAAAAAACCTATGGATTAACCGCGCGAAGCGGTTGAACAAAACTACAGAACTTCCCGGAGAGGATTTTCTGCAAACAGAGGAAGAGGATTTTCTGAAAAATATGATTACTGAAGAAAAAAAAGTGACCATCCGGAATTTATTATCAGAAATCGGGGAAGAATGCCAGAAACTCTTAAAATATTCCGTGTACGATAATTTAAGTATGAAAGAAATCTGTACAAAGATGGGATACTCCAGTGAAAATGTAGCCAAGACATACAACTATCGTTGCAAACAAAAATTGATACAACTCGTGATGAAAAATAAAGCCGTAGAAAATTTATTGCGAAACAAATGAATCCTGACTACCGCATATATGAGCAAATAGACCGTTACCTCAAAAATAATTTGAGTGAAGAAGAACTTGCGCAATTCAACGATCTCCTTCTTAAG
>DATHPH010000082.1:0-5907 GCA_035484095.1 Cytophagaceae bacterium
ACTACCAGTATTCCTGGAACAACAATAAGTGCTGCCGGTCCTTACTTGAATCTGACGGTTAAAAGAACCGATTGGGATACCAACAATCCACCACTACAGGTCGGATTATTGGATAATTTTATAACCGGTGCCGCGAGTACAGGGCATTTACGTGTTGTTCTAAGACATCAACCAAATGCGAAGAATGGTACCTATGCTCCCGGTTCTTCTGATTTGGATGTTACGTATAGCGTGACCATTTATTAAAAAAATTATACAATAACTTATACGATATAAAATTATTATTATGAAAACCATACATTATATAATTGCGGCAGCATTTTTTCTAACAATACAAAATCTTGCAGCACAAAACAGAACTAAAAGTTTTATAGGACTATCAACCGGTCTTTCTGCACCTGTTGGAAATTTTGCAAAGGCCGATGCCGGGGAAATTGGGAATTGGAACAATACTTCCGGGTTTGCAAAAACCGGCTATAGTATTGGATTGGAAGGAGCGTATTTTTTTTTACCTAAAATAGGTATTGGAGGAAGTGTAACGTATACTGATCATGGGCAATTGAATAACAAAGATGCTAATACCCTTGCATCTGCTTATCAGCAGGCATTTGATGTTGATCAGGGAGCGGTTACTACCGTAGGAAGATATAAAACCTTAAATGCGATGGTAGGTCCATATCTTTCCTTCCCGTATAAAAAATTTACATTTGATGTAAGAGCGATGGCAGGAATTTTGAAAAGCTTTTCTACCCCTGAAGTAGATGTAGTTCTAACAGATGCTTCCATCAATTATCCCTTTTCTCAAAAAAGTTCAACAGCATCCTCGTTCGGATGGCAGACTGGTATAGGAGGACGTTACTTACTTATGAAAAGAATATCACTTACTTTACGGGGAGATTATTTTCATACCAATGGTATTAAAATTGAAAATGCAGATCGTAACAATGTTTCCGGCAGATTGGTAACAAACCAAGTGATGTCATGGATTAATTGGTCAGTTGGTGTTGCTTACTCAATTGGAAAATAAGACGCAATTTTAAAATAAAATAGGTAGGAATATCTTAGCATTAATATACCAAATCTGCCAAATCTGCCGGTAAAACATATTTTAATCTGTTTAATCCGTAGTAGGTATAAATAAGTTCATTCCTACCTGCATAATGCCAAAAAATATGTCTGGTGATGGCAGAATCTTCCGAATGGTCAAAAGTGTTTTCAGCAAAAGGAATCATTAGTTGCAAACCTACTTCTACATCTAAATCCGAATTGATAGGAACAGCCATCAAAGTATTCCTATTGGGTAAGCAGACGATGGCTCCAAATTTTCCAATACAATCTTTATTCCTTTCGAAAAATAAAATTTCCGAAGTAATAAAAATATCATCACCGGAAAGTTTTATGAAATTATTGTCCATTTTCTCCGTTTCTCTTTTGAATTTTTCTTTCAAGTTATCGAAAGCGAGTACAAAAAGTTCTTCGGGAAGTTTACGCCATTTTTCAATATTGACGTTCAGAACACTTTCAACAGAATCGGGCAAATCGAGCACCAGCACTGTTACGGTACCTTCCAGATCTTTTCGGTGTACAAGTTCTTCCAGTTTGAAAGAAGCCATAAAGTCTTCCTGATAGATCCTTACGGCAAGGTACTTTGAAGCTTTTTCAAAATCTTCGAGAATGTTTTTAATGCCTTCTTCCTTGCCAAACATTTCTTCGGGAGTATAACCTTTGAGTTTTTTTATCTCTGGTTCTTTTTCTTCGTTCTTAGAGGATGAAAAGCGGTCTCGTAAATATTTGAGTAAATTAAGCATTGTTCCTTTTTATTAATTATAAAGGGTTACAAAGATAATCAAATATAAATTTGAAAAATGTTTCTAAGTAATATAGTTGATAATCAATAAATTGATATGGGTATAGAAGAATATTACCGCAATAAAATTTTACAATCAAAGGGTATATTTATGTTTATCTGAAAAAGTAATAATTTTTTTACCCAACTATTTTTGCAAACATTTCGTCCAATTTCGCCACAAACTGAATCTTTATTTTATAACGGGAAGTATCTAATCCTTTTTGATTGTATTTCGAGATGTATATTTCTTTGAATCCAAGTTTTTCCGCTTCAGAAATTCGCTGGTCAATCCGGTTAACACTTCTTACTTCTCCACCAAGACCTACTTCAGCAGCAAAGCAAATATGATTGGAAATATATTTTTCCTCATAAGAAGAAACCAGAGAAGCACAAACGGCAAGATCGATAGCCGGATCTTCGACACGAATACCGCCGGCTATGTTTAAAAAAACATCTTGTGCCCCCAACCTAAATCCTCCGCGTTTTTCCAGAACGGCCAAGAGCATATTTAATCTTTTTGCATCAAAGCCAGTACAGCTTCTTTGTGGCGTTCCATAAGTAGCAATACTCACGAGTGATTGCACTTCAATCAACAAGGGTCTGTTTCCTTCCATGGTGGTACCAATGGTAACACCACTCAAGTGTTCATCTCGTTGTGAAATCAATATTTCGGAAGGATTGCTGACCTCACGAAGTCCTGAGCCTTGCATTTCATATATTCCCAATTCTGAAGTAGAACCAAAGCGATTTTTAGTAGTGCGCAAAATGCGGTAGGCCAGGTGTTGATCCCCTTCAAATTGCAAAACGGTATCCACCATGTGTTCCAATACTTTTGGACCGGCAAGGGTTCCTTCTTTTGTGATATGTCCAATTAGAAATACAGGGGTGCCACTTTCTTTTGCATATCGCATCAATTCAGCGGTACATTCACGAACCTGTGAAATGCTTCCGGCCGCAGATTCTATGAATGAAGAATTCATTGTTTGAATAGAATCGACAATGACAATTTCGGGTTGGAGAATTTCAATTTGTTTGAAAATGTTTTGAGTAGAAGTTTCGGTCAGGATATAACAATTGTTGCCTTTTATACCGATACGTTCGGCCCGCATTTTTATTTGTTGCTCACTTTCCTCGCCGGAAATATAAAGCACTTTTAACGTAGTAAGACCAAGTGCAATCTGAAGCAGAAGGGTCGATTTTCCTATCCCGGGTTCTCCGCCTATAAGTATTAGAGAGCCGGGAACGATGCCACCTCCCAATACCCGGTTTAATTCTTTGTCATCTGTTTCGATCCTGTTTTCTTCGTTGTAGGAAATATCGCCAATCGGTTTTGGTTTAAATGATATTTTCTGTGAAGAAGATCCTTGCCAGGTAGTTTTTTCATCCTTTTGAATGATTTCTTCTACATACGTATTCCATTCTCCACAAGAAGGACATTTGCCAACCCATTTCGGAGACTGTGTTCCGCAATTTTGACAGAAATAGGAAGTTTTAACTTTTGCCATTTAGATTAACGTTGGAGCAAAATACCTGCTGCCATTTTTAAAGGTAGCAATATTATGATAGTAGTACGCATAAAAAAATAAAACATTTATATCCGTAGTTACTTCGGTCGTCATAGATTCTATTCTGTCAAAGTCCGCATATATTATTTTCAAAGTGTCAGCTCCTTCATCAGATTGGTACAAATCTAAAGATATTATAAGATCCATAAAAGAAATTTTGGAAGTTGTGGTATAAATCTTTCGAATCAAGACAGGAGCGTTAAGTTGGACATATTTTTCATGGGAAGTATAGTTAACTACTCGTTGAATGATGTAATAAGAGAGTGCGGAAATGGAAATTACTTTCATCCAAACAGGGAAAGGGATAATAAGTATAAAAGCTATTAAGAAGAAGGAAAAAAATAATTTAACAGGGGTGTTTTTTTTAGGATTCGTACGGGTTACATTTTTTCGAATGGCAATCATTTCAGAAGATTGTTCCTTAAATAAAAGTTGATACGAAAATTCATTGTTTTTTAACCTTGGATCTTGTCTAAGCGTTAGAGAAAATATTTTATAGAAATCAGGCTCGTTCAAGAGAAACTCATTTGGTTTTTCAAAAAAATATTCCACTCCCACCGCAAATAGTTCATGGATATTGGTAACGGCATATTGTCTGAAAAAATGTTTATGGGTATATTTATTGGCTCTTAAATATGCTTCGCCTGCAACAAGCCATTTCTCCAGATAATCTGAAAAATAATCATCCACATATTTTCCTGTTACCTCTGAAATGAGAAGGGCATGTGCAAATTCGTGTAAGCCAACATTTTTTCCATCAAAATCTACTTTGATGCCTGCGTAAAAATCTTTCCAGGACAATACGATTACACCTCTGCTATTGGCTTCCCCTACATGATAGGTTTGATCGTATTGAGAGTGATATTTTTCAGGATATATAATGATCAACTTGAAATGTTCAAAGAGAAAATAGTCGTGACCAAAGGTTAGCTGAATGGCTGTAGCAGAAACAAGTATTTTTATCTTATCAGTTATTTCAAGATTTTTTCTTCCTTCAAATGTTTTTTCTTCGATGAATGCTTTTACTCGATTTTCAAACCGGATTTTTTCGTTGTCGGATAATTTTTTATAGTAAGGAAATTCATCCCCTAGAGTTTGTTTTATTGAACTTGTATTCATCTAAAGCGAATTATATTTTTTCTGTCAGAGTGTATCATACTTTTTCCTCTGATTCTCTTGTTTTGTAAGTGAAATAGAAAGTGATTAGGTTTACGATTTCTTACCAAACTCGCTTGTTTGGTATTGTGGAATAAGATGCATTCTGTTGAAGGAGCATTTTTGTATATGTCATGAAAATTCTGGTTATAAAATTTGTAAAATGACCTTATAATATAGTAAAAATACAAGCATTTCGCATTGTGATATTTATATTTTTGATGTAGGTTTGTCTAATGGAAATATTTTATAAAATAAGATATTCTCTGTTAAAAGAATAAAAAGTAAAAATTCAACGTTTAATAATTTCCTAAAATGAGTTTCAGAATAGAAAAAGATACCATGGGTCCGGTTCAGGTACCATTGGAAGCATACTGGGGTGCACAGACTCAGCGTTCGATCGACAATTTTAAAATTGGGGGTTTACCAACGCGTATGCCGATTGAAATAATTCGTGCTTTTGCTATCTTAAAGAAAGCGGCGGCGATGACTAATTTTGACCTTGGAGTATTGCCTAAAGAAAAATCAGATTTGATAGGCCAGGTGTGCGACGAAATTTTGGCTGGAAAATTAGACGACCAGTTTCCATTGGTCGTATGGCAAACAGGGTCCGGTACACAATCGAATATGAATGTGAATGAAGTAATTGCCAACCGTGGCCAGGTATTAAGAGGTGGTAAATTGACAGACGAGGAGAAATTTCTGAATCCTAACGACGATGTAAATAAATCCCAAAGCTCTAACGATACTTTTCCTACAGCGATGCATATCGCAGCGTTCAAAATATTGATGGATACTACTGTTCCAGGGTTAAAACAATTACAAGGAACGCTTAAGAAAAAATCAGAAGCGTTCATGGGAATTGTAAAGATTGGACGTACCCATTTTATGGATGCTACCCCTCTTTCTTTAGGGCAAGAATTTTCAGGATATGTTTCGCAAATAGAACACGGAGTGAGAGCTATAAATAACTCTTTAAAACATCTTTCAGAACTTGCGTTGGGTGGTACGGCTGTAGGAACAGGCATCAATACGCCCAAGGGATATGCTGAAAAAGTGGCAGCAAAAATTGCAGAACTTTCCGGACTTCCTTTTATTACGGCAGAAAATAAATTCGAAGCGTTGGCAGCCCACGATGCCATTGTGGAAGCACATGGAGCTCTAAAGACAGTCGCGGTAAGTTTAATGAAAATAGCCAACGATGTTCGGATGCTTTCTTCCGGACCAAGATGCGGAATTGGAGAAATTATTATTCCTGACAACGAACCAGGCTCTTCCATTATGCCAGGCAAAGTAAACCCAACACAACCGGAAGCATTGACGATGGTTTGTGCTCAG
>DATHPH010000083.1:0-3971 GCA_035484095.1 Cytophagaceae bacterium
CCGACTATGCCATGGATTGGTTGAGTGAATATAAGACTACTACTGTTTGCCCGGAATGTAACGGAGCGAGGCTTAAAAAAGAGTCCCTGCATTTTAAAATTGATGGTAAAAACATTTCAGAATTAGCCATGATGGACATCAATCATCTCCAGGAATGGTTTATTGGATTGGAAAGTAGGCTGAGCGAGAAACAAAATGTGATTGCACAGGAAGTATTGAAAGAAATAAGGAAGCGCATTGGATTTTTATTGGATGTAGGGCTGGACTACCTTACCTTAAACAGACCTTTGCGCACCATATCCGGTGGAGAAACACAGCGTATACGACTGGCAACACAAATAGGCACTCAGTTGGTGGGGGTTTTATATATATTAGATGAGCCAAGCATCGGTCTTCATCAACGTGACAATGAGAAATTGATCAAAGCGCTTCAAGATCTCAGGGATATTGGCAATTCTGTAATTGTGGTGGAACACGACAAAGATATGATGCTCCAATGCGACTACATCATTGATATTGGCCCCGGAGCGGGCAGACACGGAGGAACGGTTGTAGCTGCCGGAACGCCGGAAGAGTTCAGAAAACACGATAGCCTCACTGCACAGTATCTTTGGGGTAAAAAGAATATTGAAATTCCAAAAACAAGAAGGAAGGGCAATGGTCATAAAATAATTTTGGAAGGAGCTACCGGAAATAATTTAAAGAATGTAACACTGGAAATTCCTTTGGGGAAAATGATTTGCGTGACCGGAGTTTCAGGTAGCGGGAAATCGTCTTTGATACATGACACCTTATTCCCTATATTGAACAAACATTTTTTCAGAGCAAGAAAAGAAGCCCTTCCTTATAAATCAATAAAAGGCCTTGAACATATTGATAAAGTGATTGAAGTAGATCAGTCGCCGATCGGCCGGACACCGAGGTCCAATCCTGCTACCTATACAGAAGTTTTTTCTGAAATCAGAAATTTGTATACTCAGCTTCCCGAATCTAAAATACGGGGCTACAAACCGGGAAGATTTTCATTCAATGTAAAGGGTGGCAGATGCGAGGTTTGTGAAGGAGCCGGAATGAAAGTAATAGAAATGGATTTTCTTCCGGATGTTCATATTCCTTGCGAATCTTGTAAAGGGAAACGTTACAACCGAGAAACCTTGGAAGTCCGGTTCAAAGGAAAGTCAATCGCCGATGTATTGGATATGACGGTGGAACAAGCAGTCGATTTTTTTGAAAATCAACTTTATATTATCAGAAAAATTCAAACACTGAACGATGTTGGCTTAGGCTATATTACCCTGGGGCAACATGCTACCACCTTGTCGGGAGGGGAGGCACAAAGAGTAAAATTAGCTACAGAACTTTCTAAGAAAGACACGGGACGTACACTTTATATTTTAGACGAACCTACTACAGGACTTCATTTTAAAGACATTCAATACTTATTAGATGTTTTGAATAAACTCTCTGAAAAAGGGAATTCTGTTCTTATCATTGAACATAATCTTGATCTGATAAAAGTAGCCGATCACATCATAGATATTGGTCCGGAAGGTGGTGATAAAGGGGGAACAATCGTTTGCGAAGGTACTCCGGAGGAAATTGTTAAAAATAAGGCTAGTTATACCGCCAAATTCTTGAAAGAAGAATTGAGTCGGTAAAATGATGTTGATTATTTTGCTTTTAACAAATGTAACCGTGAATGGTGTAATTTTATGAAACAGATTCAAAACTTCAAGTTTATAAGGAAGGGAAGAATCCGTAAATTACGTTCAAGTCTATCGTATAAATAACCATGGGTACGACCCTCTTCACTTCCTACTACTTATGTCCTTTGGGGACTATCGAGATAAAGGCCAACGATACTTCCGTGGTTTCGGTGTTGTTTGCGGAGTCTGTTTCGATCGAAAATCCAAATGAATGGACCAAATGTTGTATTTTACAATTGGAGGAATATTTTGCAAAGAAACGTACCATTTTTGAGCTGCCCTTGCATCAGGATGGGACAGCGTTTCAACAAAAAATTTGGGATGCCTTATTGAAAATACCTTATGGAAGAACAATATCGTATAAAGAACTGGCACTTAAAACGGGCAAGGCAGGAAGTGTCCGAGCGGTAGGAACGGCAAACGGTCAGAACCAACTTCTTCTTGTGGTACCTTGTCATCGTGTCATTGGCCATGATGGAGCCCTGACGGGTTATGCCGGAGAACTTTGGCGTAAAAAGTGGTTGATTGATTTTGAGAATGGAGACAAAAACGGCAAACAATTGGATTTAGTTTATTAAAAATTTTCACCATTGCTTTTGGGCCAAGGGCAAGAAATAACGGTCCTGTCATGCGGTGTCCTGTATTTTATGGTTTAGAAATTATTGTCTCCAACATTTTAGAATACCCCTTTTCTAATTCTGCTCTTGATTTAAAAACAAAAAATTTTTTCAAACTATATTCCCATTGATGAAGCCATTTTCTAAGTTCCGGTTCATAATCTCTGTGCATGGTAATGATTGCTTCCTCAAATAAATAATGATGAGAAAGTCGATCGTCTTCAAATGGATCGTATGGATTTTTTTTATTGTTGTATTGCTTATTTCTTTCCAATACACTGTTCTGGCAATAAGCCAATGGATACTGCAGATAAATAATAATTTCGGCTTTTTCAATTCGGTCAAATAACGTCGAATGGTAACCCCATCCTTCTATAATCCAGTCTTTGTCAGAAATGATTTTTGAAATTTGCTTTTTGAATTCTTTTTCTGATAATCTTTCCCAGTCTTTGTTCCACATAATCAAATCCAAATAGGTCACAGGAAGATGGAGGTCTTTCCCCATTCTATCAGCGAGTGTAGATTTTCCTGTTCCTCCGTTTCCAATTATTAAAATTTTCATTAAAATTGTTTTTTCAGGACTGAATATTCTGCTTTTATTTTCTTCATTGCTTTCCCGTAAAATCTTATTTTGTTTCCATCTACATACAAATCCAAAATGGGAAACCAAAAGAATTCTACACTCTCTTTCAAAGCAGTAATTTTATTCCATGGCACAAATAGTGGAGGGTGAAACGCCTTAAATAAAAATAAAGGCTTGAGCATTATTCCTTCCTTGTAAAAAGCTAATTGCATGCAGTTGTTATAAGAGCCAAAGGAGTTTAACTGAATGCTAATAAAATTAACCTTTTCTATAAATTCTGAGCAGCTTTCAGGAGTATATTTTTGTGCAAATTTATACCAACCGCTTAGCCACGAAATTAACCCACAAGCACTTATCCATAAGAGGATAAAAACGGTACCGTATAATGAAATAAAAATGGGATCCTTAAACATTTCAGAAGTATATAAAACCAATTTTTTTTAATACATTTAAAATAAATGGAAGGTCACAACTTGACTCGACACTTTACAATATTAATTTTGCTATTTTTCTAAACTAAATTTAAGATAATATTATGAAAGCAATGACACTTTTTTTTCTGACCCTTATTTTCTCCGTTAATATGTTTGGTCAATCCTCCAAACCTCAGGTAGATGGTAGTTGGAAGATAAAATCAATCTTCGAATCCGGGAAAATGATAGACATGATGGCAAAAGAAACGATTGTAGAAATTAGTGTGAAAGATAAAAATATTCTTATTTACGTAGGATGTAATAGAATTACGTCAAAATTTGAATTTATAACCAGTGATATGATAAAACCATTGCAGCTTGTGACAACCCGAAAGTCCTGCCAGAGCACTATTACTGAATTGGAAAGTTCCGTACGATATGTATTGGAGCAAGTTAATTCCGTTCGTAAAAGTGGCGCGAGGGTTGAATTTTTTAAAGATACCAACTTACTTATGGTGATAGAACGTCCTACAGACGTTAAAAAGAAAAAATAATTGCTTCAGAATTGCTTCAGAATATCTTCTGATTTAGTTCAGAATTGATTTGTAGTTTTGATTCAAGAAATAACTCTTACGGAAATAAAGAAGTTATT
>DATHPH010000084.1:0-6115 GCA_035484095.1 Cytophagaceae bacterium
TCTTTTTTGCTTCCGGTGATTCAAGGAGTGTTGAAAAAGCCACTACTTCTTTTACTCTTGTATCAAAGATGGTTTCATAGTTTTTAAACCGAAAAGGAACGGTCATTGCCAGAATTACTCCGGAAATTGTAGCATGAATGCCGGCGTGATGAAGAAATATCCATAAAAAAATTCCGACAAATAAGTACCAGTATATGTTTCTGACGTCTTTTATATTCATAACAATCAAAACAACTACTACCCCAAGGGCATATAGGAGATGTAGGAGATGTGTGTCTTGAGCATAAAAAAGAGCAATGATAACAATAGCACCCAAATCATCCACTACTGCAAGTGCCGTTAGAAATATTTTGAGGCTTAAGGGTACTCGTTTTCCCAATAAAGAAACTACGGTAAGTGAAAAGGCAATATCAGTTGCTGTAGGAATAGCCCATCCGGCTATTTCACTTTTCCCTATATTAAAGATTATAAAAATACAGGCCGGCATCATCATTCCGCCCAATGCCCCGGCAATAGGAAGCATGGCTTTATCTCGGGAAGAAAGTTCACCCTCGATCATTTCCCTTTTTATTTCTAACCCTACCACCGTAAAGAAGATCGTCATCAATCCATCGTTGATAAATTTCTCGATGGTGAGGTCTAAGGTCAAATGGTTGCCAATAGTAAGATGAATCGGTGTCTCCCAAAAGTGAATAAAGCTTCCGCCAAAAGAACTGTTAGCGACTATAATGGCTATAAACGTAGCCCCTATTAATAAAAATCCACTAATGGATTGGTCCTTAAAAAAATCGGTAAGAGGATTAAAAATTCGTAAAATGTTTCCCGGAGTTAATTTTGCCATAATATTTTTTCCCCTCTTTGTTTATTGTTTAATAATAGTAAAAATTTAGTTGATTTTAAAAATATTTTAGTTTTATGATAAGTTTATAAAAAGCCATACAGTTAATGGCGTAATTCAATTACTTATTCATTTTGGATGAGGCATTTCGCAAACCCATTTTCCAATATTTTTTTGGTTAAATTTTTTCCTATAAAAACCATTTTGTTGATTCGCTCTTCATTCGTCCAGTCAGGGCCCAGTTCTCCAACGAACTGACTGCCTACTGCTTGAAAAATATATTTTTTGTCGAAGGTATCCATATTCAAAACTCCCTTTATCCTATATAGGGTTGAAGAGAACAACAAAAGCGTAATCCAGTTGTCAAATATAATAGGATTGAGTTTTCCCTTGATCGTAATGCTTACACTATTAATGTCTGAATGGATATGTTTTTTCTCCAGTCCGTTTTTTAAAATGGTGGGTGGCTCATAATTCTCAAAATCCGTGGCCAGTACAAATTTTGCCGAAAAGGCCTTTATAGCAAGAATGTTAATGCCTCTTGGGGCACTATAATCGCAGAGATGAATGAGGGCAGTATGGTTTATATTTTTTATGCTCTCTATAACATCTTCAAGTTCTTTGGGCTCAACGGAAGAACTTTTGTTTAACAAGAGCACATCAGAAACAGCAATTTGTTTGGCTGCTTCTTCGGTTTCTACCAATTGTGTTTTTAGATTCAACGCATCAATAAGGGCTACGATACTATCCAATCTGTACCTTTGCTGAATGCCAAAATCGGAGATAAAATTCAGGGCGACTGCGCCCGGATCAGCGATCCCTGTTGTTTCAATAAGGAGATGATCAAACTTATTTTTCGATTCTAAAAGTTCGTATAAAAGAGTTGCCAGGTCTTCATTTAATGCACAACAGATGCAACCGTTTGAAAGCTCAAAAATATTATTTCCGGTATTTATAACAAGTTCGCTGTCAATATTAATTTCACCAAATTCATTTTCAATTACTGCAAATTTCTTTTCAGGATATTCTTTAATGAGATGATTTAATAAGGTGGTTTTACCCGCACCTAGAAAGCCTGTAATAATGGTTACAGGAATTCTCGAGTCTATGGGTAATTTTTCTTTAGAACTATCGGCAAACATTTATTCAAATAATTTACGGTATAGTAACCGTACTTTTTTCTAATTTATACAAAGATAGGAATGTTTACGTGGGAGTTTATATATTTTCAACTAAATGATCCACATCATGTGCCCTTACATAAACCAATGGTTTGTGGATGCGAAGTTGCCTTGTAGAATTGGCTGAAGTAATCAATATTCTTGTTTCTTTGTCAAGACAGCCAGAGTCTGCACAATCTACTTCCAATACTTGTAGCATGGTATCTTCAGGGAGCTTCATTTTTGTCCTGACCCACTCATGTATTTTGGCCGTGATAATAATATTCTCAGGATCGTGTGGATTTTTGAAAGTAGTCATGGTTGGTTATTTTTTATCACTGTTATCTCGCAAGTACTTACCTATAACAAAATTCGATTATTATAATTCCAGCTATATGGAAAATAATTGAATAGAGTTGTGCGTAATGTTCATCGCATAAGTGCTAAATGTGTTTATAAGGTTGTGTTATGCATTTGGCAAAACATTGTTCATTATTTCGACTTACAAGATATACAAATACCTTCTATCGAATACGAATAATGCAAGGAGTGAAATCCTTCTGGTACGATCACTTTAGGAGCAGGTACGGTAGGCATACAATACGTATGATGACAGGTAATACAATTAAAATGTGCGTGCTCGTCTGTATGTTTATGTTTCGTACAACCTGAAGGGCAAAGCGAAAATTTGGCAACACCAGTAGGGTCATATATTTTATGGATGATGCCACTTTCTTCAAATGTTTTTAAAGTACGGTACAAAGTAATTCTATCGTATTCTTTTTTGGAAAAAGCGGCTTCAATGTCATTTTGCGACAAAGCATAAGGTTTTGATAAATATAAGTTTAAAATATCCCTTCGGATCGGGGTTTTTTTTAGATTATTTTCTTTGAGCAAAAGCTCTATCTGTTCATTCGTGTTTTTTTTCATGAATACTTTATTTACGTATAAAGATACTTATTCGAAATTTAAATGCAATTATGTTGCATTTAAAAAAATACGGATTTATATTTACGTTGTTGTATTATTTGTACTTGAAACAATAGTGAAAAACAGATTCAAACACCTACTGCTTACCTACTTCATTCTTATTATTCTTGGAATGCAGACAGGTGTGCACTTTTTTCACGACCATACACACCTTGCTGTTGGCAAGTCAAAATCAAAAATTGTATTTGCAGAAAAGTTGCCGGATTGTTCAATCTGTGATCTTCATATAAGTTCTGCCTTGTTTTTTAATACTCCTGAGCAGTTTATTTATTCCATTCTTTCGTTAAACTGTTTTCTTCAGAGTTTTATAAATTCTGATTACATCGATCATTTTTACACTGGTATTCAAGGAAGAGCACCTCCGTTATTTTTCTTATAATCTCTTTAATTATTTCTTAAAATATACTACGATCCTTTAAAGATCCTTATGAAATCATTATTTTATCAAATAATGGCATTCATAATATTATTCCTACTATCCATATATGGTAGTAGGGCTCAGGAATGTCATTTTACAATCCATGGTAAAGTATCAGACTCTACCGGGAAAAATCCGTTGCCTTATGCTACCCTACGGATCAACGAATTGAATAGAGTACTAATGGCAGATAGTCTTGGGAAGTTTTCCTTTCAGAATGTTTGTGCGGGTATTTATACAATCGAATGTGCTTTACTTGGCCATAAAAAAAAGACGGAACAAATTACGTTGCAAGGAAATTTGTTCCATCAGATTTACCTGAAAGAAGAAACCAATACGCTTCAGGAAGTTGTGGTGGTTTCTAAAAATAAAAATGAGCAAGTATTACAAACCTTACCCATTGCTAGCATAAGCAAAGAGGACTTGTTAAGAACACGTGGTTCAACGCTTGGAGAAGCACTTAAAACAATTCCCGGATTGAATTCTTTACAAACGGGGCCTTCTGTATCTAAACCAATGATACATGGGTTGCACAGCAATCGCATACTTATATTGAACAATGAGGTGCGACAAGAAGCACAGCAATGGGGTTCAGAACATGCTCCGGAAATAGATCCGTTTATAGCAAATAGAATATCGGTTATTAGAGGAGCGGCGAGTATCCGATATGGTTCGGATGCTATCGCAGGTGTTATTTTGGTTGAACCAAAAATGCTTCCCATAAAGCCTGGTGTATATGGAGAGCTTAATCTTGTAGGAATGAGCAACAGTAGACTTGGAGCGAGTTCTGCAATGTTGGAGGGGGCTTGTTCTAAGAAGCTACAAGGGTTGAGCTGGCGTTTGCAAGGCACACTGAGGAGAGCAGGAAACAGCAAGACGGCTCATTATTATATGGAGAATACTGCTTTGGAAGAAGTGAATTTTTCCTCTGCTGTTTCTTATACAAGAAAACGTCTCTCAGCGGAAATATATGCCAGTCAATTTTATACGAAATTAGGCATCTTTACAGGTTCACAGGTGGGGAATCTTGTAGACCTTCAGATGGCTCTGCAAAGTGCTGTGCCAATCACACCTTCTTTTTTTAGTTATAAAATCGGAAGGCCCTATCAGCAGGTTACTCACGATCTTATAAAAGCAAAAACGATTTACAGGGTACGAAGCCATTCAAAAATTGAACTGGTGTATGCCTGGCAACAAAATAAACGTTATGAATACGACTACATCCCGCTCAATGGTTCTTTAGATCCTGCTTTGTTCCTTCAGATAGCTACTTCAACTGCAGATGCTACCTGGCACCACCAGTTGTCAAAAAATATAAGTGGCCTTGCAGGAATGAATGGAATTACACAAGGGAACATAAGAGAATATCAGTTTCTGATTCCTAATTTCAGAAATTACGGAGCCGGAGTATTTTTAATTGAGAAATGGAAAAAAGACAGGCTTACCATCGAAGGTGGATTTCGTTATGATTACCGTTGGTTGCGGGCTTATATGATTGACAATAATACGGCAAAACTTGTTACCCCAACTCGTACTTTCAGCAATACAACAGCCACTTTTGGAATGGGTTATTCCCTAAAGAATAATCTGATTTTCTCAACGAATATTGGCACTGCCTGGCGGGCACCGTCCGTAAATGAATTATATTCGTATGGTGTTCATCAGTCAGCTGCATCGTATGACATAGGCAATCCAAACTTGCAATCCGAAAGAGCATACAATTTTGTTTCAACTCTCAATTATTCAGGGAAAAGGTTGTTCGGAGAAATTGGTTTTTATAACAACCAGATTAATAATTACATTTATTCTAAACCGGATCTTCAGCTTATTTATACGGTGCGTGGAGCCTTTCCTGAATTTACCTATACTCAGGTAAATGCCCGGTTCAGAGGACTGGACATAAAAGCATCCTACGTGCTCCGTGACTCCCTTACATTTACAACAAAGGCTTCGTTGTTATGGGCCTACAATCAGACAATTCATAATTATCTGATTTTTGTTCCTTCTAACCGGTACGAAAACAGTATTCGGTATTCTGCCGGGAATATTGGGAAAATTCGTGCCCTCTATATAATCCTTACTAATATTTATGTAAGCCATCAATGGAGGGTTCCTCCAAACAGCGATTATACCAATCCGCCTCCTGCTTATACTCTATTCAATGCAGACCTGGGCTTCAGTTTACCAATAGGCAAAGAATCCATCAATATTAATTTCTCGGCCACTAATCTATTAAATGCTGGTTACAGGGATTACTTAAACCGATACCGCTATTTTACCAATGATGTCGGAAGGAATTTTAGCATCCGGCTTCAAATACCTTTTACGGTAATATCGAAAACAAATAAATAGTTTACACTTAAATGAAAAATGTATGACAATCACAAAAACAACTAAAGTATTAATGGGAGTATTTCTTTTGACTTATGTTATAAACGGCTGTAGCAAAAAAGAGGAGGCCGTTGCCCCCAATGTTTCAAACGAAGCCTTGACAACGGTGGTTCTTGCACTGAAAAACACAAATGCACCTTATGATGTAGATACAGCCACTTGGCAGCAGCTATTGGGAGCGAATGGTGCTCCTTTGCCGGTTGATACCAGTAAAGCGATTCTGAATCTTCATGCCAATACCATTTATACCGCTCAAGTACTTATCTATGACAAAACACAAAATCCGCCAACAAATGTTTCCGCAGAGATTTTGCAAAG
>DATHPH010000085.1:0-4803 GCA_035484095.1 Cytophagaceae bacterium
CCCTAAAAATTCCATTCCGGCACAAATTCGTTTTCGTATTTCAGGAGCATTTTCTCCTATTCCTCCTGTAAATACCAAGGTGTCCAGTCCACCTAAGGCAGCAGTATATGCTCCAATATTTTTTTTGACCTGATAACAAAATAGGTTAATCGCATCCGCCGCTCTGCCGTCCTTAGATTCGATCGTTAACAAGTCGCGCATATCCGAACTGGTTTCTGAAATACCCAACAATCCTGATTGATGGTGTATCATTTGGTTAAATATTTCTGGTGTGAAATTTTCTTGTTGAATTAAATACCAAAAAAGTCCAGGATCTATATCTCCGGAGCGACAACTCATTGGAATACCACCGGCAGGAGTAAAGCCCATACTGGTATCAATGCTTTTCCCGTTTTTAATAGCCGCCAAGCTGGCTCCATTTCCAAGATGAGCAAAGATTAATTTTTCGTGTACGCTTTCATTGTTCGATATTCTCATTAATTCCTCCGATAAATAAGTATATGATAAGCCATGAAAGCCGTATCGCTGAATGCCTTTTTTATATAGGCGACGAGGGATTGGCAACATTTTTGCAATCTCCGGCATGGTTTGGTGAAAAGCGGTATCAAAACAAGCTACTTGTGGCAATGTAGGATATTTTTGCCTAAAGCTCTCGATAAGTTTTAATTCTCCCGGTGCATGTTCAGGATCATAAGGAATTGCCTTGTACAAATCCTCCAGCAGTTTATTAGTAATTAATTCCGGTGAAGTATGATTCATTCCGTACACAATACGATGACCGATTGCTACTACCTTACGAAATGTTTCTTGTTCTTTCAGAAAAGCCAGAAGAAATAATACAACCGAATTGTAATCGTTCGAGGTGATCTTCCTTGTTTCTTCGTTTGAATCAGCAAAGTGAAATTGGAGTTGAGTGTCTTTTAATCCGATTCGTTCTATTTTGCCAAACCCTTCTTTATACAAGGCTTCGCCAATCTTATAGAAGGCAAAACGAATACTTGACGAACCACCGTTGATGGTTAGAATATATTTACTTTCCAGGTTCATGTAAATGTACTAGCCAACACTTGGTCCCATAAAATTGCCCCAATGAGAGCTCACTTCAAAGTAATGACTATTGGTTTCAGGCCAATGTTCTTTGTTGAAACCGGGAGCTTTTTCCAAAAATTCTTTTTCTACATCCAAAATAAAATCTTCTTTTTTATGATTTAGTTTCAGTGCTGAAAATGGTACTGCAAATAATTTTTCTCCGAATCCTAAAAAACCTCCAAATTCAATCACTATATATTCAATATTTCCTTCTTGAATATTTAACATGATGTCTTTTATTTTGCCTATAATTTCACCTTTTTTGTTTTCTACTTTATCTCCTATGATTGAAGTAGCTGTTAATACTCTTGCCGGTAAGTTTGGATGTGGGCCGTCAACATTTTTACCAGTTGTGTTTTCTTTATCTAAGTTTTGAGTGTTCATATTTGTAACGTTTAATTGTTTCTATGTGTTTTACTACTGCCAATTTACTGCGTATGTTTTTTTAAAAAATTGACAAAAATCAGTATCGCCAGATACTTATATCATCTTTTAAGATTTGATGGAACAGAATAACTCTAATGTATAAATGGAATACTGTTTTAAAAAAGAAGGAGGATTAAGAAATTATTAACAAGGGTTTAGAGGCATTGAAAGGGCATTGGTTATAAATCTTCTCCATGAATTGATCCCTGATGAAACATCGGCTCATATAAAATTATGTGTCTTGTACTTACAAAACATGGTGGAAATTTTTCAAAATTCACCTTCTATTCATAGAGTTTGTTTTTAATGTTTGCCAACGTTGCTGGAAAAATAAGCTCATGTTTTTTTGCGCGTTTTTTTCCTCCTTTATATTTTACTTGTTCCAATAAATGGGTTATTAAAGCAATATGCACATCGTTTTTATTTTCTGCATTTGCAATGTGCCATGGTGCGAATTTGAAGTTTGTTTTCCTTAACATTTCGTTTCTAGCCTCGGAATATTCTTTCCATTTTTTTTGGGCTTCACTATCTATAGGACTCACTTTCCATTGCTTCAAAGGGTTGTTTTTACGGTCTTCCAGACGTTTGTGTTGTTCTTGTTTACTAATATCAAGATAGTATTTTATTACGATGATGTTTGCATTCACTAACATTTGTTCAAATAGAACAACATCGTTAAAAAAATCTTTGTATTGTTTTGTCGTACAAAAATTCATTACTTTTTCGACTCCTGCACGGTTATACCAACTCCGGTTTAAAATCACGAATTCTCCACTAGTCGGTAAATAATTGGTATAGCGCTGAAAATACCATTCATTATGTTCTTTGTCTGTTGGTTTTCCCAAAGCAACCACACGTGTTTCCCTTGGACTAAGATGTTCAATAATTCTTTTGATAGTACCATCTTTTCCCGCAGTATCTCTTCCTTCAAGAATAACCAATAATTTCAATCCTGAGGCAATAATTTCTTTTTGCAGTTTTACCAATTCAATATGAAGTTGGTGCATTTGATTTTTTTCTTCTTTTTTCATTTCTTTTTTAGAATAATTTATAAGCATGAGTAACTCGGAAGTAAATTATATAGTGGTACATATTCAAATGTAACCTTTTCTATATGGATGATCTTATAAAAAAAGCGTTTCCGGTATAGAATTAATTATTTTTCCTTAAAGTTTCAAATCCTGAGACAACATCGAATAGTTCTTCGTCAATTGAACTTTGACGTAACCGATGGTAAGTATTATTTAACTCATTCAATAATTCATCAATATTTTTTTCTGCTCGTTGCATCGCGTTGAGTCGACTTGTATTTTCACTTACTAATGATTCAGAACAAGCTCTGTAGAGGGAAACGAATAGGTACTCCCTCACCAGGGAAAATAATGTCGATTCTAATCCTCCTATTACTTCTGGTAATTTGTTTGTTGGCCATATTTTTAAGGCAATATCTTTTTCCCATTTCTGATTAAGTGGAAGTAGTTGTTGGTAAATAGGTTCAAATCCAGTTTTTTTTTGAGAACTGTTATAAAAAATGTAAAATTCATTCAAGTCGATCTCTCCCTGACTATCATTAATGGTCATTAGAATATCCGTTACTAAAGAAGTGATGGCATGGACTGAATTTGGTACGGAGAATAATTTTTCCGGAGGGAATGGGGATTCTATCAATTGATCTCTTACCCGTTCTCCTACAACCCAAACTTTTTTTCGGCCGGGAAATGCTTTTAATGTCTGAATGGTAAATGCTGAAATTGCCTCGTTAAATTGTCCTACTAATCCTTGATCGGAGCCAAAAATAAGCATACCAATGATTCTTTCTTTGTTTTTTTTAATTGTTGAGTTTATAGAATGAATTTTAGTTTTGCTAAAATAAGCCAATATTCCCAACTCAATATTTCTGTAATAGTCATTGAGTGCATTTGCTGCCATTTCATATTGCCCAATGTTGGAAGCCGCCATGGACTTCATTGTTCTTACTACAGATCCAAGTTCTCCGGCACTTTCAATTTTCCTATGTAAGGTTTCTAACGTATCCATTATTTTCCAATCTTCTGACCAAATTAAATTTTAGGTTCTTCTGTTTTAGATTCGAAAGGTAAAAGGGTTTTGACGGCAATTTTCATTATAGTTTCTTTGTCTTCTTCTCTCAAAGGTTGATCCGAATGAACTCTTGCCAGCAGATCTTCTGGAATTTCTTTGTTTGCATGTCTAAGTGCTGCTTCTGCCTCTACAATTTTATCAAGTGGTATATTATCCAAGAGATTTTGTGTAAGCGCTAATAAAACAATAATTTGTTCTGGTACAGACAATGGTTCAAGTTCAGGTTGCCTAAAGCAGGATCGGATTTTTTTCCCATGTTCGATTATTTTATTCGTAGCTTCATCTAAATGAGCACCAAAACGGGCAAAAGTTTCTAATTCTTCAAATTGTGCATACGATAGTTTTAAGTTTCTAGTGATCGAACGATAGGCAGCCAATTGTGCTTTTCCTCCTACTCTTGAAACGGATTTTTCTACATCGATCGCAGGGAGAACGCCCAGCTCAAAGAGTTTAGGAGAAAGATAAATTTGGCCGTCCGTAATAGAGATAAGATTTGTAGGGATGTAAGCAGAAATATTTTGAGCTTCCGTTTCAATAATTGGTAAAGCGGTGAGCGTTCCTCCCCCTAATTCCTTACTTAGATGTGTAGATCGTTCGAGTAATCTTGAATGAATGTAAAATATATCTCCAGGAAAAGCTTCTCTTCCCGGAGGTCTTCTTAATAACAAAGAAAGTTCACGATAGGCCCTTGCATGGTTTGTTAAATCATCATAGACGATTAATACATCGTGGCCTTGTTCCATAAAATATTCGGCCATACTAGTTGCGGCATAAGGTGCTATATACAATAAACCGGGAGCATCATTCCCTTCGGTGACCATTACAATTGTATACTCCAATGCGCCTTTTTCTTTAAGACGACCTATTACTTTTGCTACGGAGGCTCCCCGTTGGCCTATGGCACAGTATATGCATAGCACTTTTTTGTTTTTTTGATTGATAATTGCATCGAGCGCAATAGCTGTCTTTCCCGTTTGACGATCTCCCAAAATAAGTTCTCGTTGACCTCGACCTACGGGAACTAAGGCATCGATTACTTTTATGCCGGTTTGCAATGGTACAACAACAGGTGCGCGGTCCATGATGGATTTCGCTTCACGTTCGATAGGCATACGTTCCGTAAAGGAAATGACTCCTTTTTCGTCAAGAGGTTCTCCCAGCGGATTTACAATCCTTCCAATGAGCGAA
>DATHPH010000086.1:0-1660 GCA_035484095.1 Cytophagaceae bacterium
TTACTTCTACATTCAAATGTACGCTTAATCATGCCTAAAATTTTATTACCTTTTTTCGCTGCCTTAAAACAATTAATACCAGCTGTCCATGTGTTATCAAAAAAGACACCCAGATCCTTTTCCTCTACTATCTCTCCGAGTTCCTTTCCTTGAATCTCATACTTTGACTTGCTATATTGCCGTGTCCTAAATACATAACCTTGCATTTATCAACATTAAATTTCATTTGCCATAGCTGGCTCCATTCATCCAATCTTCTCAAATTTTCCCTGATTCCATTCACCTGCTCAATTGATCCAGTCATTCCCATCAGTTTAGTATCATCTGCAAATTTTTTTATTATGTTTTTAATGCCCTCATCTAAGTCATTAATACAAATTTTAAACAGTATTGGACCCAAAACAGACCCCTGTGGTACCCCACTAACCACTTTTGTCCAGTTGGATGTTTCTCCATTCAAAACCACTCGTTGCTTTCTATCTTTTAACCATGCTATTATCCATCTTAATACATCACCCCCAATTCTATGGGCTTTTAACTTTACAGCCAGTCTTTCATGTGGCACAGTATCGAAGGCCTTACTGAAATCTAAATATATTATGTCTACTGGACACCCTTCATCTAAAATATTACTTACTCTTTCAGAGAACTCTAATAAATTTGTTAGACAAGATCTATTCTTTCGAAAACCATGCTGAGTATCATTAATTAGGCAATTTTCTTCCAGGTGCTTTACTATATATTGGGTAAGGATTCTTTCAAAAGTTTTACACACATGTGATGTGAGACTAACAGGTCTGTAATTTTCAGGATTTTTCTTAGAACCTTTCTTAAATATAGGCGTTATGTTTGCGTTTTTCCAATCACTGGGAATAAATCCAGTCTCTAATAACTTTTTAAACACCAATGTCAATGGACTAGTAATAGCTTCTCCTATATACATCAAAAAACTCGAATATATCCCATCTTCTCCTCTTGTTTTATCTTTTTTCAAGCATTTAATTGCTTGTAAAACCTTTTCCTCTGTAATATCAATATTTGTTAACTCTTCTATAACTTTTGTTGGTTGACAACTATTTTGCTTTGCATTAGTCGTTGGTATATTCACCCTATTCTCCAGTGTAAATACCGAAGAAAAATAGTCATTAAGTAATTCACACATTTCTCTCTTATCATCAATTACTTTTCCATTCTTGTTTAAAAGTGGTCCAACTTTTACTTTAGATTTAGTTTTAGATCTCACATACGAATAAAACGCTTTTGGTTGCAATTTAATTTTTTCAGCTAGGCTTACTTCAAAATTTCTTTTACCAGCCTTTATTTCCTTATTCACTTTATTTCTTAATTTCCTATAATTTACTAACTTCTGATATTGTGGTCCCGTTTCGTACTTTCTCCACGCTCTATTCCTCCTTTTAATGGACTTTTTTATCTTCTTTGTCATCCATTTCGGAAAAGTTCGTTTTGCAATGGGTACTTTTGGAACAAATTTATCCCTTTTATCAATAATTTCATTCTTAAGTAAAACCCACATTTCTTCCACATCTTTACTCTTAAATTTTTCTTTCCAATCAATATCGGGTCCGCTATTTACTGAAAAAAATAAAGACAAAATGCTATATGGGGCTGAAATTTAAAAAAGTAGGCATGCTATGACAAG
>DATHPH010000087.1:0-12726 GCA_035484095.1 Cytophagaceae bacterium
ATTAAAGTTTAATAAGGTAAAGTACAAAATTAGACTTTACTTTGAATAAACCATCAAATAGGTTCGTTTATTGTCACTAATCCTATATTTATTTCTTCCCAATTCTTTTCTAAAACAATGGATTTGCGAATGCAATACGGAATCTATAATATCACAACGCAATTAACAAATAATCCTATTTTAAAACTGAAAAACCGCCTAAAAACAAAAAAGTATTAGTGAACGATAGTCGTTTATCGTTCACTAATACTTTTCAATGTTTTCCTTATCTCTTTATATGATTAAACGCCTTCAATGATTAGCCCGGCAGCGCCTAATAAACCTGCATCGTTTCCTAAACATGCCTTCATTACATGGAGGTCTTTGGTATAATAAGAAGGTAAATGTTCTTCCATTTTGCGCCGCATCTCTGGTACTATAAAATCAAAAGCTCCCGAAATTCCACCACCAAGTAATATATTTTCAATGTCTAACGTTCTTACCACTCCTACCATTACCTCTCCCAGGTAAAATCCAACGTGTTTAAAAATTTGAATGGACAACTCATCTCCTTGCATAGCACATTCGTTGATCACTTTAGGAGTAATATCTTTTCCTTTTAGAAGCGATGTACCGGAATAGTTCTTTAGTTTCTCAACTGCAAACTTTATTAAATGACTAATGCCTACATTATTTTCCAACGTATTGCCATTACTGGTCAGTATATGTCCTACTTCGGTAGCATTGCCTTTACCTCCAATAAACAATTTTTTGTTTATTATAACACCTCCACCTACTCCGGTCCCAAGCGTAACCATAATATAGTTATCGATTCCCTTGTTCTCTCCAAAATAATGTTCTCCCAGCGCTGCACATTTAGCGTCATTTTCGATTTTAAAAACAACTCCGGGGTAAGAACTATTCAGTATCTCAACCACTGGCGCATCTACTACTGATGGAATGTTTGCCATTAAAATGACTCTTTTTCTGTCTGCTGAAAGAAGACCAGGAAAACCCATTCCCACACCTTTTATTAGAGGAAAGTCTTTTAAATAGTTTCCTATTTCAATTCTTAACGATTCCACAAAACCGACGGACTCAACCCATCCGGCAGTATTGAAGGTACGTATATGAGAAATTTTTCCTTCGTGCGAAACGATTCCACATTTTACCGAAGTTCCTCCTATGTCGATGCCAAGTATCATGTATTTTGGTTGTATAATTAAATATTATAAATTTTAAAATATTTTTAAAGTATTAAATTTCAAAACATAAAAGTAGAAATAATTAAGCATCTATCTAATGTTTTTGATAATTTTATACTGTGGGGGGAATCGAACTAAACAATCGTTTTTATAGTTACAAAGATATTCAAGATGGCATTGATCCTGATTCAATGCCTGAATTTGCTTGTTCCGCTTTCCAATTTTGTAAAGAATGGCTCATCGGGAAAAAGAATTTCATTTTACGCACATCTGGTTCTACAGGTCAACCGAAAGTCCTTGAAATTTCCAGAGCACAAATGGAGTTTAGTGCATTGGCAACAATTGAAATTCTTGGTTTGAAATCAGGTGAAACTGCTTTACTATGTCTTCCTACTTCCTACATTGCAGGCATTATGATGTTGGTAAGAGGAATGAAAGCGGATTTGCACTTAATTCTTGTAGCCCCCGGGGCACATCCATTTGTAGAACTAAAAGAAAAAATTGAAATTGATTTTATGGCGTTGGTGCCCATGCAAATGCAGCATTTATTAAGTGGAAACAATAAAAAGGATATAGAGATTTTAAAAAAATGCAGGAACATAATTATTGGAGGCGCAGCAATCCGTCAAGAGTTGGAAGATAGAATTAGAACTCAATGTTCATCTTCCACCAACTCTATTTATGTAACCTATGGGATGACAGAAACGGTAAGCCATATTGCTCTTCGAAAATTAAACACCCCAGAATCAAGTGCTTATTACCAAGCTCTTCCAAATGTCCAAATAGCCGTTGATCATCGAGATTGTCTTAGAATTTTGTCTCCCGTTACAAACTATGAATGGTTGCAAACTAATGACATTGTAGAAATTATTGATCCTAACAAATTCATTTGGGTAGGAAGAGCCGATGACATTGTTAACAGTGGTGGTGTTAAAATTCAGCCGGAAGTAATTGAGAAAAAAATAGAGCATTTTCTTTTTCAAAACGGAATGTATGATTTTCAGATCCTCCCACTCCCTCATCCTCTCCTAGGATAAGCATTAACTTTGTTTATCGAAGGAAAAGAAAATAAAAAAATAAATCTTCCGGATAACATTCGTCTTCTTACTGAAAAATTTGAAATGCCTAAAGCTATTCTCTACATTGAATCTTTCCCTCGCACTTCTACCGGAAAACCAGACAAAATGAACATTAAGAATAAATTTCAGAATTATTATACTTCCTTAGAATAAAATCATCAGGTACTCTTTCCTTTCTTCTACTTTTTCAATACGAATGCTCCATCCAACACTTTTATAAATGGAAATAATATGCTCCATTTTCAACTCGTTTAAAGTATTAAAATGAGGAAAATCCGAATCAATCAATACAACAATCTCTTCATTACGTAAAAAATGATGATCCTGAACTGACATGATGGAATTAATGTAGACAAGTTCATCCGCATATAGATTAAACAAGTAATTATTTTTCGACAAAGGCTCCTTTTTCAGCAACATAAAAATTTCGGTTTAACAATATACAAATATGTAAAATAAATGGGAATTATATTACTACTTACGTAAATAAAATGAGAAATATATAAAATATTATTTTTCCACCTTTGTAACCATGTTGCACAAAGGTGAAATAATTGAAAATGCTATCCGTCAAAGTGGTTACTCGATCACTGAAATGGCCAAAAAATTAAATATAAGCCGACGGCATTTATACAATCTCTTTCAAAAGTATAACATAGACAACGACACTATTTTAAAAGTAGGAAAATTTATTAACCATGATTTTTCGGAAGAGATAAAGGGTTTGTCTTATTCTTTGCTGGAGGAGCCGGTTGAAAAATACCATTTAGAAATAGACAAAACGAAAAAAGAAATAGAATACTGGAAAAATAAATATATCCTTCTACTTGAGGAATATAAGTTTTTACTGGAGAAAACGAAAAAAGAAGACCTAAGCAATAAAAAAACTCCGTAGTTTTAAAACCAAGGAGCTTCCATAAAATTTTTATACTTTATTCATTAAAAGACATCTAATATTCTATATTTTCTGTCTAAAAACATAAACAAATCTCCCTTTTTCTTTTCTGATAGTATTTGATACAAAGGTGTCAGGGTAGATACGGTTACAAAATTCTTATCGTCTATTTTTACTTCCCCCAAACCTGCAGAGATAAAATAGTTTTGGAAATCGGTGATTACCACCGCCCCGAACTTTATTACATCCAGTGGTTTTATGATTATTCTGTTCAATAAGCCTAATGTATTGATACCTTCCTGTACTTGCCTTGCGTAGACATCTCGAGTTGCATGCATTGTTTCGCGAAAAGAATCAGACATATCTTCATTTGAATTTTTCTCTTCGTTGGCACTTTGTTGCGCATCGTCCATTGCCTTCTTGGCATTATTTATTATAAATGTTTGTATGTCAAGACATTTGTCTAAAAGCTGCTTTTTGATAGGCATTCTATCTTTTAGTTCAATCTGAATGGGTTTTGCTATTTTAGGTACTACAATTTCTGTTTTTCTACTATTCCCATTGGAGATCGGTTTAGCCAATTGTTTTTGCACCACCGGTCTTGTTTTTATTTCCGGTTTTTCAGAAGGCGCTACTTTATTCCTTTTTGAAGACCTACCCGAAGCTTTCTGTTTTACCTTCTCAATTGGGGAAGGTTTACTTACAGAAATAGATGGTTTAACAGAAGCAGAAGCGGTTTTTGTTACCGTTTTCATTGCTTTGTTTTCCTTCACATTTACTTTAGAAGTCGTAGAAATTTTTGCAGATTTAACTGCTTTCTTAGGTACAGTAGCTTTTACTTTTGTTATTTTTTTAGAAACAGCCGCATTTTTAGGAACTGGCTTAGACTTAGGCTGGACAGTTTTTTTTGCTGTAACTATTTTTTTGGAACTTTGCTTTACTTTTGTAACTACTTTTTTAGCTGGAGCACTTTTTTTAATCGCAGGTACTTTTTTATCAGCTTTTTTAGAAGGAGTGACAGATTTTGCACTTGTCTTTTTTGCTACATCCTTCTTTTTTAACTCTTTTTTAGCCATAAAATACTGAAAAATATTATGTTATGTTAAATAGTCTGCCTTCGCTTTCGGCGACCATATTAAACGGTTCATTTTCAATTAGAAAATGTCCATCCAAATCTATGTAATTTATATCATTACACAAATTTATTGCGGAAAAAATTCCCAAAGATGTTTCCACCATACATCCTATCATGGTTTTAAGTCCCTGTTTTTTAGCATTTTGCAATATTTTTATACCATTCAAATATCCACCCGCCTTCATTAGTTTCATGTTAACTCCATGAAACTGAAGCGCAACTTCTTCAATATCAATATTATTAGTCACCGATTCGTCCGCTATTAACTCGAATGGACTTCTACTTTTTAAATACTTGTATTCTTCTTTTTTAGAGGAAGGAAGGGGCTGCTCTATAAATTGAATGTTATTTCTTTTACATCCTTCCATGAAAACCAGAAGATTGTCAACATCTTGCCATGCTTCATTGGCATCAACTCGTAAAGGGAGATCCGTTACTTTAGTTACTTCGTCTAGCAGATCCCTTCCATTATCTTGGTCGATTTTAATTTTTAAATACTTAAACCTTAGTAAATTATACTCTTCTATGAAATTCTTTACTTTACCAATCTCCATGATGGGTAACGTATACGAGGTATAAATCTCTCCTGGCTTTTGTAAGCCTAATTCCTGATACACAGGTATATTTCTCTTTTTAGCTAAATAATGAATGTAAGCAGATTCTATCCCAAATTGCAATGAATTCATTAATGATTCATTATCAATAATTTCATGTAATTCTATTAAAGTATTAATGGAGTTTAACTGCGGAATAATTGAAGTAAACGTTTGGAATATACGTTCAGGATTTTCACCATAGCGGATATTAGGAGCTACCTCACCATAGGCGGCAATTGTTCCGTCTGTAACAGCTATAATAAAATTTTGCTTATAGAGAGATTCATTTCTGGAGATTTTCCAGCTGTACTTCAATTCTAACCTCAATTCCTTTATACTCCAGGAAATCACAGGTTTAATGATGCTTATTTGTATGGTAAAAGTCAGGACATGGCAATCGTTTCCTAACTTTCGACTTTTTATTTACTTTGTTGTGGACGTAGGTAATATTCAATTCGTGAGAACCACCGGTTCCCGCTCTGGTAAGCGTAGAAACCGTAATATCGTAGCTATACGTAACACTCCAATTATTAAATAACCAACCAATAGAGGCAACCGCCGATTCACTATTATATATATTGGGAGCGTATCGTTTAAACTCCATTCCACGGTACCAGGCTCCCACCATCAACTGATTATAGGTAAGATAACAACCAATATCCAACTGAGAGTTTGACTGTTGTGCTTTAAAGTTAGCAGCAGGAGTCAAAAAGATATTGTCTTCTTCATGCAAATAGGCCATGTGCCCTGAGGATTTTAAAGGAATTTTATAGCCTGTTGATACAGTTGTCTTCAGTGGAAGACTTACAGCATTATCCGTACTATAATAAACAAGTCTAGGTTCGTTAATGTGAGCAAAAGCAGCACTTACCCACAATCGGTCTGTATACCCTAAAAATCCTGCTCCTACGTCAACATATCCTTTTTGATTCACAGCGCCCGTTATACCAGTACTTCCATTTGACTGTCCTGTCACTGGATCTATTTGAGAAGCCAAGGTAAGATTAGAATAATTAATAGCCTGATTACCATAACCTACTTGTAAACCACCTCTCATTGTAAATTTCTTACTGACCGTTAATTCATAAGAATATTGCAAATCTACCTTCGTAGAATGAATATCGTTAAGACCTTGTTGATCCTGCGTAACCATTACTCCAATACCGGAATTGTATTTATCAAAAAAGTGGTCAACCGATACCAAACCAGTTTCGTATTTAGCTGCTATTCCTGGCCATTGATCTCTTAAATGAACAATGGCTCGGGTGGCATGTTTAGCTCCTACGAAAGCCGGGTTTATATAAGGCGTTACTGAATAAAATTGAGAAAACTGGATATCCTGAGCGTTTGAAATACCGTTAAAGCCTATCAATAGCAGGCTCAAAAAAAGATTTTTATAGTATTTCAAAAATACAACATTCAATCTATTCATACTTCAAAAGTATTATCCAAGTTAATTATTTCGTGGGTAAATCTATAAATAAATAATTTAAATGAAAAGAATTAAAAATGATATGTTAAAAACTAATTTCAACTATATAATTAATAATCAATCTACAACATAACTTCATAAGATCTAATTTAATGTATAATTACGCAAAATTGAAAATTATTTAAACAGAAGTATTGCAGATATGTATATTTTACTAACTTTGCAGTCCTATTTCAAAAAAAGATTGTTCAGACGGAATAATTTGAGGTAGAGAAAGTATAAATAAAATGCGGATGTGGCGAAATTGGTAGACGCACTAGACTTAGGATCTAGCGCTGCGAGGCATGGGGGTTCGAGTCCCTCCATCCGCACTTTAATAAAAAATATAAGGAAAAAGTTAATAATGGCCTCAATTATTAACTTTTTTTATTTAAAGAAAATAGTAGTTACCATTTATTTTAAGATCACACAATCATGGAAATCGTTCTGGAGAAAAACAATTCTACAAATGCCAAGCTAAAGGTAAACTTAAAAGAAGCTGATTATCAGCAAAAAATTAAGGAAAAATTGAAAGAATATGGTAAAAAAGTAACGTTGAAAGGTTTCCGTGCCGGAAAAGTTCCTGCTTCTCTCATCGATAAAATGTATGGCAAAAGTATCTTGGTAGACGAAATCAATAATTTGCTTTACGAATCTGTAAACTCCTATATAAAAGACCATAAACTGGCAATTGTTGGAGATCCTCTTCCGGATGCCGATAAAACTAACGACATCGACTGGGACAATCAAAAGGATTTTGAATTTGTATACGACCTTGGATTGGTAGGCGACTTTGCGTACGAACTTTCTGACAAAGTATCGGTTTCAAAATACAACATCATGGTGGAAGATAAAGTGCTTGCTGAAACCCTCAACAATTTGCGTAAACAATATGGTAAAATGACTGATGGTGAAACTTGTCAGGAAGGCGATTTTGTAAAAGGTCACTTAAAAGAAGTAAATGGGATTTACGATCAGGAAACTTCCATCCCTTTGAACAGAGTTTCTCCAAAAGAGATTTCGAAATTCTTAAATAAGAAAGTTGGTGATAAAATTGAATTTGTGATCGAAGAGGCTTTCGAAGATCCTACCTATATAGAATATGTGACCGGTCTTAAAAAAGAAGAAGCTGCCACCAAAAAAGGAAAATTTGAATTTACTATTCTGAATATTCGTCATCAGGAAGCTGCCCCATTGGATCAGGAGTTTTTTGATAAAATTTTCGGGAAAGACACCGTCACTACTGAAGAAGAATTTAATGATAAATTAAAAGCTACTATTTCCGAAAATTATCAAAGGGAATCGGATGCACTCCTAATCAATGATATCAGAGAATACTATATCAATAATACTGCAATTGAACTGCCTCATGAATTTATTAAAAGATGGTTGCTTACTACTAACCAAGGGAAAATTACACAAGAGCAAATCGACAAAGAATTTGACAGCTATTTAAATGAACTGAAGTGGACACTTATTAAAAATAAAGTGGCTGAAAATAATGAAATTAAAGTTGAACACGAAGAGGTAACTAGTAAGGTACGTCAAATGATGCTTCAGCAATTTGGAATGACTTCTGTACCGGAAGGAATGGAAGACACTTTTGAGAAAATAGTAGACAACTACCTTAAAGAAAACAACGGTAAGAACTACGTAAAAATGTTTGAAGATGCCTATAATGGTAAAGCCGCAGAATTTATCAAAAGCAAGATTAAATTAGTTGAAAAAAACGTTACGGTGGATGAATTTAAAAAAGCCGCAAAAGTTGCATAATTTTGTTTTATAGAAATCGATATAAAAAAGAACGCTTTCAATAATTGAAAGCGTTCTTTTTTATATCGATTTATTTTTCACATAGCTTTGAAGCAATTATTTAATCTGTTTTTTCGTTTTTAATTACATCATATTTACAATTTGTAACACATAATTATTTATATTTCACTTTGCGAATAGTATCTTTATACTACTTTCGTTTAAATTAAAGCTTACGACCATTAATGAAAAAAATTGCATATTACTTTTCATTTATTCCTTTTCAACTAAATTTTTTCGTGTTGTTATTTATCCTATCTGGTGCATTAGCGGTTGTTCAACATAAGTATTTTACCGAGGTGGAGGAGTCCAATTACTTTATACTTTTATTAAAAATACTGGCATTGTTTACGTTGGTCTTTTCAGCCATTATCGTGGGACTGGCATTTATCACGGCACTTATTTGCTGGCTTTATTTCCTGTTTTATAAAAACGCCTTAAAAGAATCACCCATACAGGCATCCATTGGAGAAGGAGAAAAAGCTCAGTCAGGGTATGTCTCGATGGGACTCAAGGCCTCCGGTATTATTAAACCTTTACTAGGCCATGTAAAGGGGAGAATTGTTTTTTCCGATGGACAAATTTCTCCGGCACTTACCCTTGATCAACCTGTTTTCGGAAACAATCGTTTCCTCCGTAATGCGATAAAAGCCAGTCGTCCTGTATGGATACCGGATATTAAAGAACATACAGTGACGAAAGTGGTAGTCTATTTCGAAGATATGTTTCGTCTGTTCTCGTTTCCTTTCATTTTAAGCAACCCGCAAAAACTTCTTACGATCCCTTCGGAATCAGATAAGATGAATGTAGAGGTCAACCCGGATAAAACAGTCGAACAAGAACAACGTATTGAAACTCCAAAACGAATACACGGAGAACTTTTTAATTACAAAAATTTTGAATCAGGCGATGATATACGAAGAATCGTGTGGAAAATATATGCAAAGAATAAAGAGCTCGTAGTGAAAGTACCTGAAACCACTGACCCTTATGCTTCCCATATATATTTTCATCCAAGCTTCTATAGTGTCGATTTTGTTTCTTCGGATATTAAGAAAGCCATGTTGAATTATTATAAGATAAAAATACGTCAACTATACGAAGCGCTTTCCCGAAGTGAATTTACTGTAAAATATTTGCCGGATCAAGAACTTATGATACCCGATACTACTTCAGACGAAGATCCGGCATGGCTCTATTTTTTGAGCACCTCTGTCTGGCAAACCAACAAAAGTGTAACCGATTATATCTCCGCAAAAAAAGATGGGATTTATTGTATTTCATCACTCATACCAATTTCTGAAGTTGAGGAAATGTTAAACAATAAAACTCCCGATACATTGGTTTTCTTTGTAAAAGTATCTTCTATGTGGCGAAAAAGACAGGCTTTTAATTTCTTTTCTCTATTTGTAAAGATGGAAGAACATCCACTAGACGCTTTAAAAAGAAAATGGTTGTTTTCTTCCGGAAGAAGTAAAATTTTACGAAACGAAAAGCAGATTCAACAATATTTGGAAGATCAACTATTTAAGAATATTATTTTATGATAACAGAGTTTGATAACTTTTGGATAAACATTTATAAGAAAGAAAACATTGTTTCATTCCTAAAATAAAGTCAGTTCACGCATGAAGGAAAGTATAAAAAACCGAATTCTCAAACTAGCATTGCATCTTATCTTTCTGTTGCTGCCAACGATTGCAATGCTTGTACCGGCACTCTTGCGTATTGACGAAGCCCTCCTGTTTCTCAATACGGAAATTTATACCCAATCAATGATTATATCAACAGCGGTAGTAGGGGCATACGTTTGTTACTTTTTCCGTTTTCGTTTTATCATAACATTTCCAATCGTACTCTTCCTTGTTTATTCCTATAATCAAGGAATGAAATTCTTTTCGAACAATGAATTTGACTCTTATTTTTTAACCATTCGTTATATCCATTTATCTGCTTTATTTATTGCAGGATGGTTAATCGGATACGGGCTGGCACGCTTCCGTTACTTCCCTCTTTTGCTCTCCATCCTGGTATTGACAATTGGTTTGGTGAACACCGCAGACTACAACAATGATTTACAATTAGAGGATACTGTAAACAATTTATTTTTTGTGGTCTTATATGCGTTTTATACGCATTTTATAAGAGAATCACTGGAAACTATTGAACTGGTTCGCTGGAGGCATCTTTTTGATTTGAGTGCCCGAATGGGAATATTTACACTTCTCGTATTTCTTTTGTTCCAAGCATCTATTTTCTTTTTGAGAGGAGAATTTAAAGACACCGATAAATCCATCAGCCAAGCGAAAAAACAGCAACAGGATAAACAAGATCCCGGGGAAGAAAACATGTTGAAGAAAAATGAGCAACAAAAATTTGACCTCAACCAATATTCTCAACTAAAATCAAAATTTGGTACTTCTAAGGAATTACTATTTGCTGCATACGTTGATAATTTCTTTCCTGGTAATCCTGATATTCCAAATCCGTTGTATTTTACTTGTTATCACCTTACAAAATACGATGTTAAAAATGAACGTTTCATCCGAGATCCTAAAATGCCCTCGAACGATTTGTTTATGCCCAACCCAAGCAAGATTCCACATTACTTCACTTTTACAGATTCTTCTGTTATTAAAAACAGTAAAGGAGATTTATATCATAAAATTGTCGAAAGTGAAATCTATCTTGCCAAATTATCGCCACAAACCTTTACTGCCCCAAGTACTGCTTTTAGCTGTCAACCCATCAACGTAGACCGTGACTATAAGGAACAATATTCTTTTGCCTACAAAACCAAATCGTATGTCTCCAATTTGAACAGTGCTTATTTCATATACAATGCCGCTGCCAGCAAAGACAATACCATCAAAAAATTTCAGGAAGCAAGAGTCCAAGAATTAAAAAGCGTAAAAGATTACAAAAAAGTAGACAAGGATTTTTACAACTATTATACCGATGTTCCGAAAGGAGTTGTATTTGACTCTATAAGAAATTTAGCTAAAAAAATAACAATGGGAGCTAAAACCCCTATTGATAAAATATTAAGAGTGAGAGATTATTTCACTTCCAAAGATAAAACCGAAAAACCTCTGTTCAAATACACGCTTTATCCCGGCTCTCCCAACGATCCGAATATCCCAAATGCGACTATGCTCTCCTATTTCCTTTTCAAAAACAGAAAAGGATATTGCACCTACTTTGCGGCCTCTACCCTTTTTATGCTGCGTTCAGTAGGTATACCGGTAAGGATGACTACCGGTTTTATGATTGTAGACAGAAGCGATAAAAACAAAGGATGGTATTTTATATACGGCGATCAAGCGCATGCCTGGGTACAGGTTTACTTTCCGGAATATGGCTGGTTGGACTTTGACACCACTATTGGAAACGACGAGGCACAGGAATCACCGAAACCGGATGGTACGCCGCCTTTAAAACCACAAAAAGCGTGGTTTGCGGTAGTAGGCAAAATTATTGATACAGACACTTCTACTAAAATTGCTTCTATCGATATAAAAGGATTACAACTTGCGGACAAAGAACTTTCTGCAAATGCCGTTCTCTCCATGAATTTAAACATGAAAGAAGCTACTTTTACAAAAGGGAATTTCAATAAAAAATTCAAAGATCTAAAAATTGGCGATTCAATTATTGCTGTTTCCTATAACGACCAACTTAGAAAAATTGGAGCTCCTCAAAAAAGAGAAACCCTTTCTTCTGTGTTAAAAAGACTCCCCCATCCTACTGCCGTTGATGAAGTTACCATCCAGGAAGAACCTGAAAAGCCAAAAGAAACCAAACCGGAAACTGCTCTTACGGAATCGCATTTGCCATGGTGGTTGCTACTGCTTATAACGGGTGCAATCTTATTATCCCTGCTTTTGATTATCGTGTTCGCTACCGGCCGCTCAATATACTATTACTACAACCGAAAAGCGATCCATGCCACTCAACCTGAAGAAAAAGCCTATTGGATATTTAGAGCATCGGAATTCTTGTATTGTCAATTTGGCTACTACCGAAACCACAGAACACCACTAGAATTTGCGCAGACCGTGATTAAACCTAACTTAGGAATTAACTACGAAGATTTTGTGAAAGTATACCACAAAGTAAAATACGATAAGCTTCCTGCGGATGCCAACGATATACAAGTGATGGAGCAATACCAATCATCTTATGCGAATCAAGTATTTTCTAAGTATACTTTCTTACAGAGAAATTTAAAATTCATGAACATGGTCTCTACTATTAAATTCTTTATTTAATCAATACACACTTATGATGGAAACAGAAGTAACCACTCCTCAAAGGCACGATAAAATATCGTTGCTGATAGACAACATCGAAAAAGTAATCCGTGGCAAACGAAAAGAAATATCCTATGTGATTGCTGCTTTTTTAGCGAAAGGACATGTCTTGTTAGAAGACAATCCAGGTTCGGGAAAAACCATGTTGGCTAAGACGCTTGCATTATCTATTTCGAATACTTCCGACCATGACAGAATTAGTTTCAAACGTGTGCAATTTACACCGGATTTACTGCCGATG
>DATHPH010000088.1:0-5337 GCA_035484095.1 Cytophagaceae bacterium
ATGGTAGCGCAAGTATGTAACTTACAACCTGGCGACTTTGTCCATACCCTCGGGGATGCTCATTTATATTCGAATCATGTAGAACAGGCGAAACTTCAGTTGTCAAGAGAATTGCGTCCACTTCCTACCATGTGGATAAACCCAAATGTAAAAGATATTTTTGGATTTGAGTTTGAAGATTTTCGTCTTGAAAATTATGATCCTCACGCCCATATAAAAGCAAGTGTTGCAGTATAAGTATCCGCAGAAATAGTACTGAATTATAAGGAATAAAGATTCGCAAGCTATTTAATTAGTAAAAAAAATTGCACTTTTCTTGCAATCATTTCTTCTTTTGAGTTTTTAAAACTATATTAATACGATTTTTGAAGGGTAAATAAATACAGTTGACCATATTTTGTTCAACTATTTTAATCATCTAAACAATAAAAAAGTGAGTGATAACAGTAAAAAAATTGCATTAATCGAAGATGATCCTTGGTTAGAGCCTTATTATCAGGATGTGGTTGAAAGAATTAATCGTTTTGATAAAGCACTTAATATCATTACAATACACAGTGATAGCATTGTTCAATTTGCTTCTGCTTACCAACATTATGGTATTCATTTTGATCAAAATGCAAACGGATGGTGGTACAGGGAATGGGCTCCCAACGCTAGTCAGCTTTCACTTGTAGGTGATTTTAACGAGTGGAACCGAGATGCGGACAAAATGATTAAAAAGAATAACGGGGACTGGGAAATATTCCTTCCGTATGAAGCCTATAAAACTCGTTTTACGCATGCGAGTTTAATAAAAGTTCATATAGTATCCGATTATGGCGCTTTAGATAGAATACCGGCTTATATAACAAGAGTACTTCAAGATCCGATCACCCATGATTTCAGTGGACAACTTTGGTTTCCGGAAGAACCTTTCAAGTGGGAATATACCTTCGAGATCAAAGAACTCAAAGATTTGGTCATTTATGAATGTCATGTAGGAATAGCTCAAGAAAAAGAAGGAATAGGTACCTACCGTGAATTTGCTGACAACATTTTACCAAGAATCAAATCACTTGGCTATACCGCATTGCAGTTGATGGCCATTATGGAGCATCCTTATTATGGCTCTTTCGGCTATCATGTATCTAATTTCTTTGCTCCATCTTCTCGTTTTGGCACACCAGAAGATTTAAAATACCTTATTGACAAGGCGCATGGACTTGGCTTAGCGGTAATTATGGATATTGTACATTCACACGCTGTAAAAAATATTGCAGAAGGACTAAATTTTTTCGATGGAACGGACCACCAATATTTTCATAGTGGAGAACGAGGAAACCATGAAGGATGGGATTCAAAATTATTTGATTACGGAAAATGGGAAGTAAAACGTTTTTTACTTTCTAATGTAAAATACTGGTTGGAAGAGTTTCATTTCGATGGGTTTCGCTTTGACGGTGTTACCTCTATGCTCTACTACCACAGAGGTCTTACAAGTTTTGATCATTACGATAAATATTTTAAAAACGATGTTGACTGGGATGCCTTAATTTATTTGCAGTTGGCCAATCACCTTGCTCAAATTATTAAGCCAGGAGTTATTTCAATCGCAGAAGACGTAAGCGGTATGCCAGGACTTACACGTACTATACAGGATGGAGGAGTAGGGTTCGATTATCGTTTAGGAATGGGAATACCGGATTACTGGATTAAAATCTTAAAAGAAAAATCAGATGAAGATTGGGAAATACATGAAATGTGGAATGTGCTTACCAATCGTCGGTACAAAGAAAAAACCATAGCCTATGCAGAGTCTCATGACCAAGCTTTAGTAGGTGATAAAACACTCGCCTTCTGGCTCATGGATAAAGAGATGTATTTTCACATGATGAAAAACGATAGCAACTTTATAATTGATCGTGGCATCGCCTTGCATAAACTCATTCGCTTCTTTACAATTACCCTTGGAGGAGAATCTTATTTGAATTTTATGGGGAATGAATTTGGGCATCCTGAATGGCTGGATTTTCCAAGAGAAGGGAATGGTTGGAGTTATAAATACGCAAGACGTCAATGGTCACTTCTTGATAATAAAGAATTGAAGTATGAATACATGAATAACTTTGACAGAGCAATGGTAAGGTTGATGAAAGAACAACATCTTTTTCAATCTAAACCTGCGCAACAGCTAAATATGGATGATTCTAACAAAGTCATCATTTTTGAACGGAATAATATTATTTTCGCTTTCAATTTTAGTGTTAGTAATTCAATTTTTGGATACAAATTCCGCGTGCATAAAAGAGGGAAATATAAAATTCTTTTAAACTCAGACGATAAGGAATTTGGCGGTTTTGGACGTGTTGACAATACCATTATTCATGAAACGGATGAATTCCGTTATCTTAGTATTTATCTTACAAACAGAACTGCCGTTGTTTTGGTAAATGTTGAAGAAGATTAATTTCTATCCTTAATATCCTATAAAAATTTAGACCGTAAGAACTATAATTTCTTGCGGTCTTTTAATAAAAAGACCACAAGAATTTCGTTGCCATTGAACGTTTTGTGACAAAGAAATTTTAACAAATATTTACAAATGAATCCTCTAAAAATTGCTACCGTTCAGTTTGAAAGTAAGAGTGGTGAAAAAAAAGTAAATTTATCAGCAATTGAAATTTTTTCTCAAAAAGCAGCACAGGAAGGAGCGAAAGTGATTGCGTTTCATGAATGTTCTATTACAGGCTATACTTTTGCGCGGCATCTTTCAAAAGAGCAAATGCTTCAAATTGCCGAATTTATTCCAGAAGGTGAGAGTATTTTGAAACTAATAGAAATTGCAAAGAAAAATGATATTACAATACTCGCCGGTCTATTTGAGAAAGATGTGAACGATAAAATATATAAGGCGTATGTATGCGTGGATAAAAATGGCCTTATTGCCAAATACCGAAAACTTCATCCTTTCATTAATCCATTTTTAACGCCCGGAAATCAATATTGTGTATTCGAACTTCATGGATGGAAATGCGGAATTTTAATTTGTTACGACAATAATATTATTGAAAACGTGAGGGCAACAACGCTCCTGGGAGCGGATATAATTTTTATGCCGCATGTAACCATGTGTACTCCTTCCACAAGACCAGGGGCAGGCTTTGTAGACCCAAAACTATGGGACAACAGAGAAACAGATCCAACCCCTCTGAGATTAGAATTTGATGGCATGAAAGGCAGAGACTGGTTGATGAAATGGCTTCCGGCAAGAGCGTATGATAATGGAATCTATGTTGTTTTCTCTAATCCAATTGGGATGGATGACGATCAGTTGAAAAATGGATGTTCTATGATACTGGATCCTTTTGGTGATATTCTGGCAGAATGCAGGACTCTCGGAGACGATTTTGCTATTGCAACTTTAATACCTGAAAAACTTACACAAGCCGGCGGATATCGCTATAAAAAAGCGCGAAGACCAGATCTCTATACTACCATCATTGGTCAGACTCATATATCAGAACAAAAAGTAATTTGGTTAGATACCGATAAGAAATAGCGGTTTGTATCTTATGCTTGCTTTGAAAAATTTTTAATGGACTATTTTATTTTGGTAGTAGAAAGTGAATAACCAAGAATGGTTATTCACTTTGAAATTATTGTTTCACAATTTTATAATTCGTTATTTCCCCTTGACATATAAACTGTAAAAGATAAAAACCAGGTTTTAAATCATTGCCAAAAGAACTTGGTCTATTAAGGTAAACTTCTTGAGTAACGACATTTCTTCCTGCATAATCCATTATTTGAATGGTACCAGTTTGAATTGAGTTATCACCAAATGGAATTACTTGTAGCGCATCCGTAAAAGGATTGTTTTGAATAAGAAGCCCGCTGCTGGTTGAAGAAGGAGAAATTGTAATGGAATTACAATAGGTAATATTTCCATTGATATCATGTTGCGCTAATCTATAGTAAACATTTGAATCATAAGAATAGTTATCCGTATATGAATAATTTCTCCCAAGATTACTTGTCCCAAGTCCGCTAACCTTTCCTATTTCTTCAAATAAAACACCATTGTCCGATCTTTCAACACCAAAATACTGATTATTTACCTCATCGGCTGTAGCCCAATTTAAATAAACATTGTCGTTTACTCTTACTCCTTCAAAGCTAATCAACTTAACAGGTGCAGCAGTAGGTAGTATACAAGAATTATATTCGTTGGCAAAAGCCCAGGCAGTCAAAGGAGTGACCTGTGCTGTGTAATCTTCATTGATGGACCAGGTCATTACACCTCTTAAGCTCGGATAAGAAGCAGTCATTGTATAAGACCATCCGCCTGGTTTGGCAATAAGGCCTTTAATATATTTAATGGCATTACATAAAACGGGTAAATTAACATAGCCACTAGAAGCGGTACTTGAATTTGATGTTGCCGGAACTCCTACCGCCACTTTACTCGCCGGTAGACCTGCGTAAGTTCCTATTCCGGAAACACCCGTAAAGCCTTTTATAACAGCTTCTGTCATGGAAGTAACGAAATCTCCAATAGTGGTGCTTTCTGAGTAGGTACCTCCATCCAACCCGAGCATACTTCCTGAATTATATAATTGAACAAATACCAAATCTATCTGACTACTCAATGCATTTATAATAGGCAGCATAGATCCCCCATTCACGTTGGCTACGTCCCAGGTTGATAAACCGCCCTGTACATAAGCCGTTTCCGGTGCCATCGTCAAAATCATTTTTTTCGAAGTATTCGTTTGATAAGTAGTCATAATACTCTGAATTGCTGAAATTAAATAATTTTGAGAGGTAGAGGGAGAAGTAATGGTCCAAGCCGTTCCACCTGTTCCGAAATTCATGGAAGAAGTTTCAAAATCCAAATCTATACCGTCAAATTTATTACTATATGTAGCCAAAATTGCATTCACCGAACTTATGAAAGTATTTTTTTCAGCCACACTATTTAAAAAAATAGGCCCGGTGGCTCCTCCAATACTTAAGAGGACTGTTTTACCCTGGGTATGCATGAGATCAATGTCTGCCATGAAAGCTGCAGCTGTTGCATATCCGGCCGGAAGAGCAAAGCTAATGTTATAACCGGTATTACCACCACCACCACCATTTGCCGGGGCATCCGGAAAGCTGCTGGGAAGTGCAAATGCGACAATAATTACATTGTAATTCGAATTTACCTGAGACAGGGTCATAGTACTCCAGTTTTGGAGGTAACCCACTAAAACAGAAGAAGGAAGCTGAGCAGATGACCGTAAGGATATAAAAAGACAGAAAAAAAGAAGTGTGAACTTCATAATAACACCCTCTTTTTTTTTGTTATTCCTT
>DATHPH010000089.1:0-1931 GCA_035484095.1 Cytophagaceae bacterium
TGTCCAAAAAAATTCAGGGAGAAATTTGGAGAGTAGAATTCCCTTATACTGAAACCCCAAACAAAAGTAAAGAAAGACCTGCATTAATAGTTTCAAATAATGCGAGTAATAAAAATAAGGTCATTATGGCCTACATAACAACTGTTGAAAAAGGTGAATATGCTATTGAAATTCCTATAGGAGAACAGGTACCACCTACTTTAGTTACTTGCGAGGTTAGAACTAATAGATTATTTACTGCCGATAAAAAGGTATTGAAAACCTTTGAATGTTCAGTAAAAAAAGATTTTTTGGAAAAGGTGTTAGCTCAAGTAAAATCACACTTTTAATGATTTCAACCCGCATGAAAATTAAAAGCTACTCCAACAAGTACAAAATTAGCAAACAAGTATACATCTCAGGAAGATAAAAATTGAATACACTTTCATTTTCAAAAACAGCAAAGGAAGTTGCTTGGCACTGTCAAGATTACTGACTTTGGATAGTGGAGATATTTATTGATATTCAGCTACAATCTAATCGCCCGGAGGGCTACATTTTATTAGGCACAAGTCTGGAGACTTGCGCCAGCGATGGAGACAGGGAACGCTTGTTGGAGAGCCTTTATAATGCGCCAGCAATGCTTACTTTTGGACAGATACCAATCCCTTCCTGCCTAAAGCGAAAAAACACATTCGAACCAGTTATTTTTTTATCTTTACACATGCATCTCAATTATTATTTTCTGCGCTTCCTTTCACAAGAACTTCAAGAAAAACTAATCGGTTTTACACTGACAGAGTGTTATCTTCAAAACAGGTACGAATGCATCATTGGTCTTCATAACAACGAAGAAGAATTTTTTATTAAACTAAACTTATACAACGAATTTACCTGCCTGGCATTTCCAGGCGAATTTTCAAAAAGTAAGAAGGGAACCTATAACGTATTCAAAGAGCTAAAGGATCAAAAAATTACTACCATTATTCAACATGAAAACGACAGGAGTTTCCACATCGTTTTTGAGAATGAATACAGCTTATTATTTAAACTGTATGGAAGCCGTTCAAATCTTCTCTTATTTTATAAAAATAATTGTGTAGACCTATTAAATAAAAATTTAGTACCTGATAGGGAAATTGACCTGGCAAACATCCATAAAAAAACCAACCAAACCTATGAAAATTTCTTATCGGAGAAAGGAAATATTTCTGCCTTATTTCCCGCATTCGACAAAGAAATATTTTCCCAACTTTATTTGATGGATTATGAAAAGAAAAACAATGAAGGGAAATGGGATACTATTCAGGAATTATTAAAAACCTTCCAAATTAAAAAATTTATACTTAAAAGCATCCCTCCTTTTTTCAAACTCAGTTTTTTCCCTTCTGACAAGATAATCGCTACGACAAATTCTGCGATAGAAGCTGCCAATTATTTTGAACGGTACGCCGGACAATCTTTTTATTTCCAAAAAGAAAAAAAAGAAATCCTTCATTACCTCGAACAAAAGTTAAAAAAAAATACACTGTATATTTCTACGATCGAAACCAAATACAAGGCGTTGCAAGAACAAACCCGTTACGATGAAATTGCCAATATTTTGATGGCAAATCTCCATCAAATACCTTCGCATACAAAAAATATAGAGCTCTTTAATTTTTATACCGAACAACCGATTCGTATTAACCTAAAAAAAGAACTCTCGCCACAGAAAAATGCTGAAAACTATTATCGAAAATCCAAAAATCAGAAAATTGAAATTGCTGAATTAGAAAAAAACATTCTCCGCAAAGAACAAGAAAAAGAAACGTTCTTAGTCCAACTGAATTTTATCGAAACATGCGAAGACTTAAAGACGCTCCGGAAATATTCCAAAGAACATACCCTACTCTTAGATAAAGTATCCAAGGAAAAAGAACAGGAAAATTTATTTAAACGTTTTCAAATCG
>DATHPH010000090.1:0-2984 GCA_035484095.1 Cytophagaceae bacterium
CACTACCGGAGGTGTTACAACTTTTACTTCTTCTTTTTTCGCTACTTCCGCAACAGGCGTTGGCGGTGTAACGGGTTTAGGTTCTTCTTTCTTCACCACTGCCGGAGGTGTTGCAACTTTAGCTTCTTCTTTTTTCGCTACTTCTGCAACAGGTGTTGGCGGTGTGACTGGTTTAGGCTCTTCCTTCTTCACCACTGCCGGAGGTGTTACAACTTTTACTTCTTCTTTTTTGGCTACTTCCGCAACAGGCGTTGGAGGTGCAACCGGTTTAGGTTCTTCTTTTTTTGCATCAGATGGAATCATTGTCGGAACGGTCGATGCAGGTGTTGGGGCAGTGACCGTCTTTGGTTCTTCTTTTAAAATGGTATTAGGATTGGGCTCTGGTTTCATGAAAGCTTCCAGCATATCCGATGTTACCGGGGCGGGTTTGAATTCAGGTTCACGGTGATTTTCTTCTTCTTTTTTAATAACATTTTCCACATGGTTTTGACAATTACCAGCCAAGGTTGCGTCTATTTTAGACAGTGGCATCGGCTTACCCATAGAAAGTATTTTAAACTCCGTTCTCCTGTTTACCTGAAATTCTTCTTCAGAACATTTGACTCCATTCGTACATCTGTTTAATGGAATAGATTCTCCGTATCCTTTCCCTACAATACTAGCAACATTAATGCCTTTCGATTCTAAGTATTTTTCAGCAGCTTTCGCTCTTTTATCGGATAACACTAGATTTTTAGTATCGTCTCCCCGACTGTCGGTATGTGCCCGGAGTTCAATTTTCATATCCGGGTATTTTTTCATGAGCACCAAAAGTTTATCCAGTTCTACGGCTGCTTCAGGGCGTATGTCCCATTTTCCCAGGTCATAATAGATGTCGTCGAGTTTTACCACGTCACCTTTACATAACATGGCAAAAAGAGTAGGAATTTCTTTATCCGACTCGATGCCCATTGTAGAAACAATGGTAGAATTTACACCGCAATTGTCTTTAATAGCACTGATGGCATAGCAACAATTTTCTTTAAGACGCATTCGGTAGTTCCCTTCGTAGTCGGTATACAACTCATCGGTTTGACCGGTACAATTGTTAAATATTTTCACTCGTACATTTGCCATTGGCAATTTGTCATCTTCTCCATATACCTTCCCTTTTACATAGATGAAAATTTCTTTTGGCTCCAGTTCTATCTTTACTTTACACGTGTCTCCCCTTTTCAGGTCCATTGTGTTCAGGTTTATTTTTTGAGAGTGGTAGCCTTTTCTGTCTGTGAAAATAATATAGTCTTTCCCGGGTGTTAATTTAGAAAAGTTGAATTTCCCGTTGGAGAGTGTCATTGTACTATCCAACCCTGTTTTTAAATCACGCAATACTATTTTAGCACTGTCTAATGGAGCTCCTGTTTTTTTATGTAGCACAGTGCCCTGGATGGTAATGGTGCTGGCGCCTATGTAGCGGAACCTGAAAATGTCATCGTCGTTGGCTCCTTTTCTTCTGTTTGAACTAAAATATCCTGTCGTAAAATTTTTATCAACGATTATTCCAAAATCGTCTTTCTTTGAATTGATAGGAAAACCAAGGTTGATAGGTTTCCTGAAGATGTTATCTTTTTCTCCAAAAATATTTAATTCCGTTTCAGAAAAATAAATATCCAAACCTCCCATTCCTCCCCATCCATCCGAAGAAAAATAGAGATTGCCATTATCGTCAACATAAGGAAACATTTCATTGCCTTCTGTGTTTACATTTTTTCCGCAATTGAGTGGAGCAGACCAATGGCCGTTTTCCCAGGTACAAACGTATACGTCTGAACCACCAAAACCTATAGGAGCATCGGATACAAAAAATAATCTTTTATTGTCTTTGCTTAAACAAGGATGACTGATGGAAAATTGATCATCGTCCAGTTCTATTTCCTTTACATAAGCAGTATCCGTTTCGGAGGTATTGCGGTTAAAAGTATTCAGCCCTGTAAACTTTACATAGTATTGGAATTTACTGAATTTAATAGGTTTGGGAGTAGTCCAGGAATCTCCTATTTGCTTTGAGCTATAAATTTTGAGTTTGCTCACCCCGTCTTTACTTTTTCTTAGTTTTCCACCATGGAAGCCATTTCTGGTGAATACCATGGAATCCAAATCTTTGGAAAAACTTGTAGGACCTTCATGGTAACGGGTATTAATTTTTTTATTAAATGGAACAACAAGATGACTGGAAGAAGACAGCCATTCTTCGTCTTCTTTTAAAAAAGTATTTCCATAATACCCAAGTGTATAGGAATCGTTTCCGGAATATTTCGTATCTTCTGTATGTCCTTTGGTAACGTGTCCGGAGGAATCATAATAGCTTAAAACATTGTCCTTGATAATTTCGGTATGAAATCGTTTGCCTTTTATTTTGCTTGTGTCGTCTACATAAAATAAATTCAGAAAAGCAGATTGATCCCAGCCATATACGTATTTCACAGCACCACCTTGGCTTCTGGCAGAACAGAACACGATGCCTTTTTTGTAATACATCGGACTAAAATCTGCCTGAGGTGAGTTGATTGCCAAAAATTCAATTTCCCAATTGGCAGAATCCTTATAAAATTTTTTAAGATTGTTGTACGAATTTAAAAATCTTTTCCCTCTCGCATCAATTGCCAAAGCATTGTCGTATTTTTTATACCAAACTTTTGCCAGATCGTATTTTCCATTTTCTGCAAGGGCCTGTGCATAATAAAGTTTGTTTAACAGCCCGATGCTATCTTCCACCACCAACTGAGCATATAAACGCTCTGAGTTTCGGGTATCATTTGACATCCTGTAGCAAGAGGCTAATTTTTTTTTAGCTTCTATGTTTTGAGGATCTCGGTGTAATATTTCTTCGTAAAGTGGGATCGCTTCGCCATAAAGGTATTTCTGGTAGGAATCGTTGGCCATTCTCATTTTCAGATTTTGAATAATCTGACCTTGAGAGGTGTTAGGAAGAATAGTAACCAGTG
>DATHPH010000091.1:0-2876 GCA_035484095.1 Cytophagaceae bacterium
GATCCCAGCCTTTTCAAGATCCGATACTTCGTCTCTTATAGCCAGTGCAATTTGCAGTGCAGTAGTTTCTCTCGCTTGATCGTCTCTTACAAACGACCATTGCAGAATCGTCACCGGACCGGTAAGCATCCCTTTCATAAGTTTCTTTGTTTTGGCTTGCGCATAAGCCGACCATTTTACCGTCATCGCTTCCATACGTTCTACATCTCCATATACAATGGGTGGTTTTACACAGCGAGATCCATAGCTTTGCACCCAACCATTCTGAGAAAATACGTATCCAGACAATTGCTCACCAAAATATTCTACCATATCGTTGCGTTCAAATTCTCCATGCACCAATACATCCATTCCAATTTCTTCCTGCCATGCAATGGATTGATCAATCGCAGCTTTTATCTTTTCTTCGTATTCCAAGAGCAATAATTCTCCTTTTTTTAATTTTGCTCTCAAGGTTCTGATTTCATCTGTCTGAGGAAAAGAACCGATGGTAGTAGTTGGAAACAATGGTAGTCGAAGACTATTTTGTTGTTTAAATTGTCGCACTGAAAACACACTATTTCTCCTTGCATCCTCGTCCGTAATCGTCCCAACCTTTTCTTTTACATGAGGTTTGTGGATCAAAACGGAAGCTTTACGACTTTCGACAGAAGCTATGTTTTCTGTAAGTATTAATTCATAAGGACCTTTTAATTCCGGACTGGATAGATTTTTCAACGCTGTTATTTCTTTTAATTTTTGCTTGGCGAAAGCCATCCAGTTTTTAATTTCTTTAGTCAACACCGTTTCTTCCTTTTCCAAATCAAGATCACAAGGAGTATGCAACAGCGAACAGGATGGAGCAATCATGACGCGATCGCTTCCCAATTTTTCAACCGCTTTAGTAATAAAAGTCAGCGATCTTGAAAAGTCATTCTTCCATACATTTCTTCCATCAACGATCCCTAAAGACAGTTTTATTTTTGATAAAATAAAAGACGTAGAAAGAATATCATCCAACTGTGAAGGACACCTTACCAAGTCTATATGAAGTGCATTCACTGGCAATACTATCGACAGTCCAAGATTATCTCCAGTACAATCGAAATAGGTAGCTACCATGATATTCAGATAAGGAAATGCTTTTCTTATCTCATCATACGCGTAATGGTATGCTTTTTTTTCTTCTTGAGAGAGATCCATTACCAGAAAAGGTTCATCAAACTGTATCCATTGAGCACCCTGCACCTCTAGTTTCTCAAGTAAAAGTAGATAAGCAGGAAGTATATTTTTAATTAATTCAATCCGATGAAATCCTTCCTCTTTTTCTTTACCCAATAATAAATAAGACACAGGTCCAATTAAGACAGGTTTTGTAACAATCCCATATTGCTTGGCCTCATAAAACTCATGAATTACTTTATTGGAAAATAAAGTAAATTGTTGCCCTCTATGAAACTCAGGTACAATGTAATGGTAGTTGGTATCAAACCATTTAGTCATTTCCATGGCAGGAAGATCTATTCCCGCCTTCTGATAACCTCTCGCCATTGCAAAATAGAGGTCTAATTCTGTGTTCTCTTTATTAAGCATTATCTCGTTGTAACGCTCCGGTATTGCTCCCAACATAAGAGACATATCCAACACCTGATCATAAAAGGAAAAATCATTAGAGGGGATCAATTCAATTCCTGCGTTTTGCTGAAGTAGCCAATTTTCATGACGAATGTTTTTCCCTATTTGTAAAAGATTTTTTTGGGTAGTTTGCCCGGACCAATAAAGTTCATTGGCCTTTTTAAGTTCGCGATGAGTACCTATTCTTGGATATCCTAAGTTGTGTGTAATCATAATAATTTAAAGATTAATTTTCTACGCAAAAATATTATAACAGATCAAAAATCTATTATAATTAAAAATATTAAGTAATAAATAATTATATTTGTCAGTTATAAAGAAATAACATCTAATAAACACTTATAAACCTCCACTTTTTAGAAAATTTATCTATGCAGACTTTAGACGAAACAGATTTAGAGATACTCAGACAGTTGCAGGAGAATGCTCTTACCAGCACAAAAGAACTGGCCGGCAAATTGCATCTTTCCATCACACCTGTGTATGAGCGGATCAAGCGAATGGAGCGGGAAGGATATATTAAAAAATACGTCGCCTTACTTAATAAAGATAAATTAAAAAAAGGACTAGTGGTATTTTGTAATGTTTCACTCAAACAACACACCCGAGAAATAGGGAAACAATTTGTGCAAGAAATCATCTCTTTGCCTGAAGTAGTGGAGTGTTATAATATTTCAGGTGAATATGATTTCTTACTGAAGATATTAGTAGAAGACATGCCCCAATATCAGGAGTTTGTAATGAATAGATTAGGTTCGATAGAAAATATAGGAAGTGCGCATAGCATATTTGTAATGGGTGAAATTAAAAATTCTACCAAACTGCCAATCTAGTATTGCTTCCGCTTTTTTCGGGACTTTTTCTTAAATAACTAATATACTCCAATATTTGCCTTCACCCAGGCACGTACATTATTTTTGTCGGTCTTCCCGTACATATCATACATCAGGGATACCACTTCTTCAATAAAATCCTCGCCTTTGCTGCTGGTATGTTTTTTAAAAGCCATAATCATTTCTTTTACAACAGATTCATCAGGAAAAGAAATGGTAAACGGACCTATTTCTGTAACTGTTGTACCTTTTTTATAGTGTAACGAAACTCCTTGTATTTCTCCTGGTAAGATTAATCTTCCGTCTACTTTAAAAATTTCATCAGCTTCCAAAAGTAAACTGTCTTTTTCGATAAAAAGTTTTTTATTTATAGTTTCTCCGCTCCATTTATAGCGTATAAAGAAAAACTGACTTTGATTTATTTGAAAT
>DATHPH010000092.1:0-2050 GCA_035484095.1 Cytophagaceae bacterium
TCCTGCTCTGCCAAAATAAATCCTATGATTCCTTTTCGCCTATCCGATCGACAATGTCCATTATCTTTTGTGAAGTAGTGGCATTTCCGTAGGGATTCACTGCTTTCGCCATCGATTTATGAACGGCCATATCGTTAAGAAGTTTGGAAGTTTCCCTTACGATTGATTCGGCATTAATTCCTACCAACTTAGCGGTGCCTGCCTCAATACCTTCTACCCTTTCCGTTACTTCTCTCAAAACCAAGACAGGTATTCCTAAAGAGGGCGCTTCTTCTTGTATGCCTCCGCTATCCGTCATCACAAGATAACTCTTATGCATCAGCCATATCAGATATGGATACGACAAAGGCTCCAGCAAAACAATGTTTTTATGATTCAAATACGAGTGGGCAGGTAGGTTGATGGCCGGGTTTAAATGAACCGGATAAACAAACTGTACATCATCGTTTTGATTCGCCAGAATTGACAATGCCTTGCAAATCTCCTTAAATGGTTCTCCAAAAATTTCTCTTCGGTGACACGTCACTAAAATTATTTTTTTCGAAAATTCAATACCCGAAAAATATTCCTTATAGACTTGTTCATTTTCTTTTACAATGGAAAGTCCCAATTGCAAAGCATCTGTAATCGTGTTCCCAACCAGGTAACAATTTTCCCGAATTCCCTCCGAAAGTAAATTATCCATAGCTCTTTTGGTTGGAACAAAATGATAATCGCACAATTTAGACGTAAGTATTCTATTCATCTCTTCCGGAAAGGGACTATACTTATGGTAGGTACGAAGTCCTGCTTCGATGTGCGCTATTTTTATTTTTTTATAAAAACCTGCCAACGCTGCTACAAATGCAGAAGTAGTATCTCCCTGAACAAACAATAAATCCGGATTCACTTCTTTCAAAACAGGTTCCATACCAGTCAATATTTCCGATGTAAGTTGAGAAAGTGATTGATCCGGTTTCATTAAATTCAAATCGTAATCAGGTTTAATAGAAAAAAAAGTCAATACCTGATCGAGTAGTATTCTGTGTTGAGAAGTAACACATATTTTTACCTGATATTTTTCCGATTTAGAAAATAATAAAATTAAAGGGGCAAGCTTTATAGCTTCCGGACGAGTGCCAATAACAAATAACAACGATTTCATCAATGTTTATAATAAGGTGAATCTACTTTTAAAATTACCATTTTACCAAACTTCACTTCTTCTATTTGTCCGGTATCCACTTTTTGAATTAAATCAGCTCGATACTCTAAATATAGATTTGTGTTTTGGGCAGAAAACCATGACTTATACACGACCGTATCTCCCAACTGACAATAGGATTTTATTTCTTCCGAAACTTTTTGGTAGGGTTCTTTTTGAAAATCAGAAAAATCCAACGCGTATATTTTTTTTCGTAAAGTAGGATCCTGATCATACGAACCTAAATATCCGGTAAACGCTGCAATATCGGAAACAAGCATTGTAAAAAACAAAATCAACACACTGACTAGGCTAACGCTTTTTTTCCAATGAGCCATCCCTCCGATCGAGTACATACTATATCCCAGCAACAATGAAGCAAAAGGCACGGAGAAGATTGCATAACGAGGCCAAAAGCTCACATTATGATCTGACTTTATTGCCAGGCCAATATCAAAGAGCAAATTAAATATGATTACTCCCGTAATTAAAAAAAAATATTCCCTCCGAATATTAAAATACAGTTTCTTATACGTCAACAAAATCAGAAGAAAAGGAAAAAGAGACAGCAGAATAACTTCCTTTATTTTGAATCCAAGCATTCCTAAGTAATTACCAAAAATGGCTGCGGATTGCGCGAGTGTTCCAAAAAACAACCCTTTCAACGTTGGACGAAAGTCGGGGGACACCGATTCCTGAATGCGTGCATTTTGCATCGCCATGATGAATCTTCCTTCTTTTCCTATACCAAAATACCAACTACAAAATAATACTAGAATGACGGAAGACATCAGAAGCAAAGAAAACAAGAAGGATTTATCAAAAAATTTCTGATAAAAAAATAACAACAGCCATATCCCCAGGAAA
>DATHPH010000093.1:0-9756 GCA_035484095.1 Cytophagaceae bacterium
TGGAATCTTTTTCATAAGTAGCAATCGTACTTTTAAAATATTCTCTGGCGCGTTCAAAAGAAGTGATGTCATCCTGTTCAGAAAAATCATAGGCCCATTTTAATTCTTCCGTAGCATCCAGCTTTACAGCGGTGTTGGCAAGAATCTTTTTTTCTTCCTCGTCCAGGCCGTGGTAATTAAAAATCACGAGTTTTAAAAGAAGTAAGGCTTTCTTTTGTTCAGTATTCATTAAAATTCGCTCTACTGTTTGTACAAATATAGTATATATTGTGAGAAAATAATTTTAAATAATAAAAAGGTCTTCTGTAATTTTATCTGCCATCAGAAGGCCCTTTTTCGTCAATTTTATAGTTGTTTTTTCGTATATTAAGTAGCCTAATTTCTGGTATTTGTTCAATATAGTATTAATATCTTCAAACGACCTTCCAAACTCATTTTTAAGAATCTCGCAATCTAATCCCCATTTTGTGCGTAATCTGGTCATAATATATTCATTGGCCTTTGTTTTCAAATCAAGGATTTCCATTGAAAAGGGAATCTGAAATTTGCCCAGGTACTGAATATACTTGCTGTTATTTTCAAGATTATATTGTCTGCTAATTCCATTGTAGGAATGTGCAGCAGGTCCAACCCCTAAGTAATGTTCACTTTTCCAATAATTGCTGTTGTGCCTGGAATAGTATCCAGGAAGGCAGAAATTAGACACTTCGTATTGTTCAAAACCATTTGTTTCGAGGATAGAAGTAAGTAATTCAAATTGTTCGGCATTGTACACTTCATCCTCAGCGGGGAGCAATCCTCTTTCTTTTCTTTTACCAAATACAGTAGCAGGCTCAATGGTGAGACAGTAAGATGAAATATGTTGTACGTTCAGGGACACCGCTTTTTCAAGGTCATATCGCCATTTCTGATGATCCGATGAAGGTATTCCGTATATAAGGTCAATGCTGATATTTTTGAATCCTGCCTTCTTAGCATTTCTTACCGCTTTTTCCGCTTGATTAGCATTATGAGATCGGTTCATATAATGCAACTGATCATCGTCAAAAGATTGAATTCCAATGCTAAGCCGATTGATCCCGCATTTTAGAAACATCGCTATTTTATCTTCGCTAAGGTCTTCCGGGTTGGCTTCGAGTGATATTTCGGTAGTTTCTTCTATCGTAAAATGAGTTCTTATGGTTTGTAATAGCTTCTCCAACGCTTCTTTTTCCAACAAAGAGGGAGTGCCCCCGCCAAAATAAATAGTTGAAATGATGCTGTTTCCCAAATACTCTTTGCGTAACTCTAGTTCACGGCAAATCATTTCTACCATGCTGTCTTTATTTCTCTGATGGGTGGAGAAATGAAAATCACAATAATGGCAGGCTTGAGTGCAAAAAGGAATGTGAATGTAGATTCCTGACATGAATATAATTTATATCTTTGAAAAACAGGATTTTAACTTGTTATTTGAAGCAAATTTTGAACCACTTATACGAAGGTAATGAAACTAGCTGAAAACAACTGAAAAATATAATTTTACGGTATTAGTACGCCCAATACCTGGAAATCGTAAGGCTTTTTAAAAGGGAAAGATTTTAGGTACTTTGATAACTTCACCTCTCATCTATGCCAAAACCATTTCCTTATTATTTTAGGAAAACACAGATGTACTTATTATAAATAACGCCTATACAAAAATTGGTTCATCAGGTAATTTCATCCACTTTCTATCTAAAAGCAAACCATCTTTATACTCTTCAATGAAGAGAAGAGTATCTTCAGAAGGTAGTTTTCCTTCTGTCCGGTAACAAAGTAATTCACCTTGTTTTTGTTTTTGTTGGTCTACAAAATAAACCAATATGCAATCTCCTTTGCTTTCTTCTACTTTTGTATATTTCATAACACAACTGTTTATATCAGTATATATAATTAAATATACACCAATTATTTTTCATTTCCTGTTCTTACATTATACAACGGAAAATCAATAATATTATTCTTCCGAGATTAACTATTTAATTAGAGTTGTTTGAGTTTAAAAAGTAGTCCTTTTTAAAGAAAAAAAATATCAATCAAATTACTGGGAGAAAATCATTGCAGCAGTATAAATTTTTTGAATAAGGAAGTTCTTTTTTGAAGGATTATATTTCGCTAGATGCTTATACCCTTTGTCTTGCAAAAACCCTTGAAAGAAAATGAACGATGTCCCTGTAGCGTATCCCTATTAATTCTTTTATAATGATTAAATCCAGCACTGAAAATATAATTAAAAGAATTGAATAAGAAATACCAAACCCTTCTTCTCCGATTTTAAGCAGCATCGTTAAAAGTGATGCAGAAATAATTATTAATGATAATACAAGAAATACCATTTTTAAAAAAACAATAACCCTGTTTTTAGCCATAGTTTTATATTTTAAAGTTTACTCGAACGCCATGGATAGTATACTAAATAACGCTTCAAAATGTTTCAGATATGAAGTAGAGCGTTTCAAAAGTTGAAGCAAGGAGATGTACTATTATGCTTATAATAGGTGCTATTTTAAATCGTAGAAGCCACGTCCTTTCCATGGCCTGTGAATCTGACCACCATGCTGTTTTAGGAGTAAGATGCTTCGCAATCACTTCGGCAAAAGAACCAGGTAACTTTTTGTCAAGTATTTATGGTTTGATTTTCAATGCAGGTCTTTAGATCCAGAAGTCTTTGCCGGACATTTTTTTGTAAGCTTTTTTTCACAAAAATGGTTAGTAAAGTTAAAGGAAATCGAAGTGTGAAAGAGTATAAAAAGAGCACTTCAGTGCTCTTTTGGTTAATTTCTTTGAACGTCCATGAGCCTAAAAATGATTTAAACAAATAGGGTCCTTTTGTCATTTTAATGGCGGTTACTTTTGGTCGGTTGAATGTTACATATTCTGTTATCATACCGATTCCATTTTTGGCGACACAATACGCTTTTACACCTTTGGCTGCTTTGGTTGCTTCGTCCATTAATTCTGCTCTTTTTAGAAAAGTGTCCCAATCAAGTCGAGTATTATAATCTTGCGTAAAATCAAATACTGTTTCAGCTTTTGCATTTATTTCTATTGAAGCTGTAAATTTTATGCTTTCCATCTTTCCGAGTTCTTTTTTATTGAGGTTAATAAATATCGTTGAAATAACATTAAAAGTACCCTCGCCGGAAGATTAAATATCCAATACAATCGTTTGTCGATACTATACATTGTCCTTAGTTTTAACGTTGTTATATTTTGGTTGGTTGTTAGAAAATAAGCACCGGAAGGAATTCTAAAGACTCCTTCTGACAGTTCAAATAAGTAACAAACTTTAAATCCTTTTTCAGGATTGAATTCAAAAGAATATTCTTTCAAAGGTTTCCAGACAAGAATTTTTTGCATGAAGCGCTTCCCTGAAGCAAAATAAGCAATGCGGCTTCCTCCTTCTCCTTCCAAAATTATTTCTGCTCTTAATGGTTTAGGAATATCGAATACTTTAAAAAGTATAGGATCTGAAAACTGTTCAATGTTAACAGTTGTAATATTTTCCCAGATTGTCTCCGGATCTCCATCAATTAAAATGGTTGATTCAATAGTTTTAACAATATGTTTTGAAGTCTTTGTCATTGGTAGGAGGACACTTTTTTAATACTGTTCTTAATAGATCAAATTAAAGTACCCTTAGTTTGTTGCATACAGACTACTGAGAAGTACACCGTCTTTATATTTTAACCATCCGACACCGAAATAGGATTCAATTATTTCTCCTACAAAAATGCTAATTTTGATCCTATATCGTTATACAACACGTGAGAATAGTTTTTATCCTGATTTGTAGCATTTTTTGGGCTCTGAGCGCAAAAGCGTATTACATAGAAGCCATTGTGGTGGACGAAGATTATAAGGAGAAAAAACTTCCTGAGTACCGAAAGAATCCCAAAGACTCTTCGGAGGCAATTAAAGAGCTAAAATCCCTTATTTCAACCTTGCATGATCAAACCTATATTGCAGCGAGAATCGACACACTTTTTTTTACGAAGGACTCTGTAAAGGCGTTTATTTATATAGGGCAAAAATACAAATGGGTATCTCTGAGAAAAGGAAATGTAGATGGATACTTGTTGGATAGAACGGGTTTCCGTGAACGCTTTTACAGGAATACACCCTTTCGTTATAAAGAATATAATAAGTTGGAAGCAACGTTTATTAAACTTTCTGAAAATAATGGGTTTCCTTTTGCAAGTATCCGGCTTGATTCTATAGAGTTGACAGAAAGAGGGATCAGTGCGGCCATCAATTATCAAAAAGGGCCTCAGTTTGTTTTTGACTCCATTAATATAATAGGGAAAACAAAAACGAAGAAAAGGTACCTTATGCGTCACTTACGGATATTTAAAGGGCAACCCTATTCTCAACAACGCGTGGACGATGCGGAAAAACTTTTGAAATCATTGAGTTTTGTCACCCAAAAAAGACCACCACAACTGGTTCTCTCAAAAAACAAAGCGGTGCTTCATGTATTTCTAGAGGATCGCAAAAATAATCAGATCGATGGAATCGTAGGGTTTTTGCCAAGTCAGGGAACCAATAAAAAACTTTTAGTTACAGGTGAATTAAATCTGGGACTCAGAAATCTTTTTGGGACAGGGAAGATACTTACAATAAATTGGAAGAAAGTTCAGGTGGCATCTCAAACGCTCGATATGAATTACCAGCACCCAAAGTTTCTAGGCTCCAGTCTTGATGCAGCGGTAAGCTTTAATTTATATAAACAAGACAGCAGTTTTCTGACAGTAAACAGACAGGTGGTCTTTACACATCGGGCAGGCACGACAGGCAAAGTGAATATACTTGGAGGGCTCAAAACGTCGAGACCTTTGGAAGGCCTTACCGATACTTCAGCCCAAAAACTGGCGAGCATTAATAATTATACCTATGGGTTAGGATACGATAGAAACAACCTGGACAATCGTAACTACCCACGTCGGGGATGGTTGTTTTCAACGCTTGGATATATAGGAGATAAAACCATTATACCCAATTCCTCTTTCCCACCTTCTTATTATGCAGGGACAAGATTAAAGTCATTTCAATTTAATCTGGAGGGTGTGGTGGAAAAATATACAAAGGTCGGAAAAGGTGGGGTTTTTCTCACGCGTATGGCTGCTGGAAAAGTATTTAACAATAAAGACAATTTATTTTTTAATGACCTCTATCGCGTTGGTGGACTGAAAACACTCCGTGGATTTAATCAAAATTATTTTTACGCCACTATGTATAGCGTGGCTACTTTGGAATATCGTTTTTTTACAGATGAGTCTTCTTATCTGATGCTCTTTTATGATCAGGGTTATTTGATAAATGTTCTTAGTACCGTTTCGCAATACGACCATCCTTCAGGTTTTGGAGCTGGCGTAAGCTTCTCTACCGCTGGTGGAGTCTTTAGTTTTGTGTACGCATTGGGGAATTCCAATGAACAAAAAGTAAGTCTTAGTAACTCTAAAATATCATTCGGTATCACCAGTAATTTTTAAGACTTGCTTCTAAAAGGTATTCAGTATTGAACTACAACAATTCTTTTGGGAATAGACATTTTTAAATGCCTAAGAAATAAATTCTTTGGTACTGAACGCTCAGACGATGTAATGCTTAAAGTAATGGAATACGATAGGAATATTTTTGTATAAATTATTAATAAATTTGGTTACTTTTGTACTTTAGAGGTAATATAGAGTTTAGTGAATCACCCTGCCCGTGCGTATGAAAAAACACAGTTTGATTATTTTAGTTGCCTTAATAGTGCTTTTTTCCTGTAAAAAACATTCCGATAATCCGTTATGGAACATTCAGGCACTTGCTCCATTGGTGCAGACAAGTCTTACGTTAAATAACATAATAAAAGACACTTCCAGTATAAAAAAAGCCTCTGATAATTCTTTATCCATTGTGATGAGAGAATCCGTTGCGAATATCAATGAAAATTCTTTGGTGACGTTGAATGTAACGCCTTACACAAAAAAGGTAAAATTATCCACCCTTGTACTGGCCGATCAAACCGTTAAAGAACAAATTACATTGGGGCAACTTGCCAGAGCCTTGGTGGCAACCGGAACTTTTACAAACGTCTTTGCGGGAAATTTCATTTTAGGAAATCAGAATCAAACGGTAACCGTACCTCCTATCAGCAATATCAGTTCCAGTAATTTACCTTTAAGTATTCAACAGTTTTTTGATAATGCAACCTTCCTTTCCGGAAGCATGGATATTCAGCTAAAAAATGACCTTCCATTACCAATTACTCAAATTCATTTTAATGTCAAAAATCCTACCACTCCAGGTGTAGCTGCACCCGGAGCCACTATTGCAGACCAAACTTTTACGAATTTGAATCCCGGAGATTCTCTCTTGCAAACAGTTGATTTGTCAAATAAGACAGTAGATGGGAATTTGTTATTAAACCTTTTAACACTCGACTTGTCAGGTGGCCCTGCCTTGATTGATACCAATGCTGCTATTGTGATATCAATTACCATTAGAAATGTATCTCTGCAATCAGCTACTGCTGTATTCCCAACTCAAAATGTCATCAACAGTACCCAACTTATAACCTTAGCGGGTACCGGAGAAGTTCAGTTATACGAGGCCATGATTGCATCAGGAAATGTTGTAACTACTGTAAACAGTACCATTGGCACGAATATGCTTATAACGTATTCTATTCCCGGAGCAACCCTGAATGGATCTTCCTATTCTATTAGTAAAGTGATACCGGCCGCTTCAAATGGTGTCGCGCAGCAAACATTATTTAGTGTGGACTTCTCGGGTTATACGATGAACCTTCGGGGGCCTCTAAACGATACTGTTAATACCTTTTCCAATACTATTGTAGCAAACATGCCCTATACAGGTCAAAAAGTATTCATCACGCTGAACGATAGTGTAGACGTAACCATAAATTTTTCAGGCATCAAACCTTCTTATGTAAAGGGCTACCTTGGAAGAGATACCATACAAGTGGGTCCGAGTACCACCAGTTTGAATATATTTAATAAAATACAAGGAGGTACATTGAATTTTCAAAGCGCGAAAATGACAATGGTGGTGGAGAACGGACTTGGAGTTGCAGGAGCAGTTAAAATAAATAATGTCGTTGCAAAAAATAAGAAGGGGGATACTTTGGCGCTAACAGGTCCCAATATTGGTACCCTTATTAATATTCCAAAAGCAACCGATAACCCACTGACAATTGCTGTAGATTCCATTGACCTGAGCACAGGCTCAAATGCCGTTAATTTGCTTAGTTTGCTGCCGAATCAAATTACCTACAATGTAATGGTAATCGCCAATCCTGCGGGGAATACCGGTACGTATTCAGACTTTGCCTATGCCACCTCAGGCTTAAACGCCTACCTCGATATTGAAATGCCCTTATCTTTCTTTTCGTCCAGTTTGGTATTGAGTGACACTGCTTCTTTTAATTCTACCTCTCTCAAAAAAAAATCCGTCAATGAGGGAACATTTACGGTCAATGTAACCAATGGCTTTCCTTTGACGGCATCACTTCAAATGTATTTGCTTGATCAGAATAATAACCTTATTGATTCGCTTGTGTCTTCAAACTCAATTACAGCAGCTCCTATTAATAGCAGTACCAATAGAGTAACTCAACCTGTCAAATCTTCAGTAGCGTATAATCTTGATGCCAATCAAATGCATAACGTTTACAATTCTTCTAAAATAATATTCAAAGTAACGTTTACAACTTTACCAATGTCTACTTTTGTAAAAATATACAGCGACTATTCCATTGACTTTTCACTGGTGGGCGACATGAATTATTCTGTATACAAATAAATAATGAATTTAAATAAATTAAGTTCTTACTAGTTAAAAATTTTTGAATGAAGCATAAAATTATCTTATCACTGTTGTTGCTGATAAGTATTGGAGCCTCCGCACAAATGGAGATTGACAAAATGGAAAGATTACTCCTTACAAAAAAGGATAGTCTGGGTGCTGCTAATTATAAATGGCTCATCAATCTTTCCGGAGATTATTATACCAACTCAAATGCCATTACCAATAGTTTTGTTAAGACCTTGGCATACAACGGAGCGTTTGTAGACGATGCGTTGAAGGACAAAGAATCCAATAGATTGAAAAAAAGTAATCGGCTGGGAGCAGATGCTTACGCTGCTTTGCAGGGAATATACAATGGTAAAAAATTAACGTATGTTTTTGGGGTTGGTCAGCGGGCGTTTTTGGGTGTTCGGTTTCCGGAAGATTTATTCAATCTCGTTTTTCGTGGGAACGCTTCTTTTGCCGGGCAAAATGCTGATTTGAGTCATACGAATGTTAAGTTTTTTGACTATCAGAATTTTTATGTTGGCGCACAAAAACAATTGAGCGAAGGGAAGTTTACAATTGGTGCCTCCGCCTCGTTTTTAAGAGGGGGCAATTACCAAAGTCTGCAAATGAATAATACTAATTTATATACAGAACCAACGGGGCAATATGTTTCCTTGAATGGAGACCTTAACTATTCCAAAACCAGTGGAGGTTCTTTTGGAAAGAGCCATGGAAAAGGAGCTAGTGTAAATTTGTTTTTTTCAATGAAACATAATAAAAACCGACTCAATTTTGAAATACGGGATATAGGGTTTATCACCTGGAAAGATGTAAAAACGTATAGTGGAGACTCGACCTACCAGTACAATGGGTTACTCGTTAATAATGTGCTTGCACCAGGAGCTTCCATTGTTAATAATATTACCGTAGATAGTATTGCTTCTTCTATTGGATTAAAAATACACACCCAAAACATGACAATGGCTTTACCCACAGTGTTCCATGTAAATTATATGCTCTCTCCTAATAAGCGTCTGACAAGAACTATTGGCTTGCGTTACATGCTTGCACCTGGTTACATACCACAACTGTATATTCGTGAAGCAGATTTCCTTGGGAAAGGATTTACGCTGGTCAATATGCTTTCTTATGGAGGATTCGGAAGAATGGATTACCAAATTGGAGTTATGAAAAAATTCCAAAATAGTTTTATCATCTCTTTAAATTTGTTTGCATTCGAATACCTGGTCTTACCAAACAAATCTTCCGGAAACGGGTTAAATTTTGGGTTGACAAAATTGTTTTAGTAATAAAAATTGAAATCATAATAAAAGAGCCCGATCAATTGATCGGGCTCTTTTATTATGATTTCATAGAATTGATTATTACTTATTCATTGAAATGAGGAATTCGTCGTTATTTTTAGTCTTACTCATTTGTGCAATTAAGAAATCCATTGCTTCTACGGAGTTCATATCGGACATGTGTTTGCGTAGAATCCAAACTCTTTGCAATTCGTCTTTGTCCATAAGTAAATCCTCACGACGTGTACCGGAAGCAGGTACATCAATAGCAGGATACATTCGTTTGTTGGCAAGTTTACGATCCAGTTGAAGTTCCATGTTGCCGGTACCTTTAAATTCTTCAAAGATTACTTCGTCCATTTTAGAACCAGTATCAATCAAAGCAGTGGCAATGATGGTTAAGGAACCGCCATTTTCAACATTTCGGGCAGCACCGAAGAAACGTTTTGGTTTGTGCAGAGCGTTTGCGTCCACACCACCGGAAAGTATTTTACCGGAAGAAGGAACTACTGTGTTATAGGCTCTTGCCAAACGGGTGATGGAATCAAGCAGGATTACTACATCGTGGCCGCATTCTACCATTCTTTTAGCTTTTTCAAGTACCATGGAAGATACTTTTACATGT
>DATHPH010000094.1:0-8363 GCA_035484095.1 Cytophagaceae bacterium
TTGGAAGACTGTCAGTATCAAAATTCCATCCCTGATTAGAAGCAGCAAAGTTTACAGCATAAGGATTATTAGCTGTTGGAGCAAAACCTGGTAATGTAATCACTCTTATTACCGTATCAGACGAACAACCAAGGTTAGAAGTTGTTGTTAATTTGGTGTAATATCCATTTGACGCAGGAAAAATATAAGAAGCATTTTGAATCGGGCTGTTTGGATCGGTTGCGATAGTTGTATCAAAATCCCAATTCCATTGTGCAATTGAACCTGTTTTTATAGTGGATAGATCTGTATAGTTCACATCGTTCGTTCCACAAACATTCTGCCATTTAAAACTGGGAGTCGGATAAGGACCTAAATAAAACAGAGAATCTTTTTCTACAGAACAACCAGTACTTAATGTAACAATCATTCTTACATAATGATTGCCAAATCTTGTAAATTCATAATTTGCAATTGCAGCGTTAGGAATATAATGTTCAGTAGTATCAATATACCATTGTATAGATGTAATTGTTCCACCTCCCGTTGGAATGATAACTGAACTTGTTAATACTGTAGGTTTTCTTCCGGCACAATAATCTGAAATAGTAAAATCAACTTTAGGATTAGGATTTACGGGTATTGAAATCGTATCAGAAGAATTTGTACATCCTGAACTAGTAGTGGAAACATGTATAGAGTCTCCTTGTTTTAGTTGATTGGTTGTATATTCATTACTTGTGCTAGGACCTTGTACAAGTATATTGTTTTTAAAGAAGGAATAAGAACCACCCGTTGAAGTCGTAAAAGTAATGGATTGACCAGAACATATCGAGTCTTTATTTGCAACTATTATGGGTTTTGGAGGAATTATTAAAGCATCGTTATCAAAACTACTGTTGCAAGCATCGTTTATAATATAATGGATAGGGTTAAGTTCTGTTTGAACACTACTTGGATAAAAATATCCACCTGATACACCATTACCGCTAAAGGTTCCTCCAGCAGGGGTACCTATTAATTGATAAGGTGCAGAATTAGGGCAAAAGCTTGTTGGTAAAGAAAAATAAGCATAGTTATTATTTGTATTGATAGTTGCAAGACTTTGACCCGCTGTTAGTCCATTTTCAGTATACTCATTTATCATATCAAACGAAGAAGGTGCTCCTATAATAGTTCTTAACTGTAACCCTTTAATTATTATGGTATCTATTTTGGTTTTGGTATAACTTTGGATATTAATAAAAATAAGCTGTTGGTTAAATACATCTATCGTTCCTGAGACAATATCTCCATTCACTGCAAATTGTAATTGTCCACTACCCGTATAGAATTGAGCGTATGAAGGAATTGTAAGAGTAAATGCAAAAGGAGCAGCAGGGAAATCACTTGGGTTAGTTTCTGTAATAATTATATCTGTTAATTGATTATAATAGGCAGCTATTGCACTACCATTACAAGTAGTAGGAAACGTTCCCTTTGTCACGACTATCTGACTAATACTTTCAATCCATAAAGCACATATCAGAATAAAAATCAATAAAAATTTTTTCATTCGTTAAAGATTAGCCAGAGTTAATAAAATAATTGTATTGAATTCCACCGCTGCCAACAATGCACAAAAATAGACTATCAAAGATGTACAAAAAATGACTCATTTGAGTCATTTTTCATTCGCTTTTTGACCCATTTACTTGAATAAGAAAATTTTATCTTCAATTAATACAAACAACTTCACGCTGTTTCTTAATTTTTCTGCTTTCTATTCAATTGTTTTTGAGGTAAATGCTCCAGCTCAAGGTGATCTATGACTCCGACACTTCCAAATTCTACCTCCTCTTCTCTCTTGAAATAATAATTGTTGAACCCATTCTAATAAAACCTCCAAAAAACATACGGAAATTCTTCTTTTTCTCTCTTCACCACCGAATATATAACTCTCGTTTTCTTTTGTCCATTAGAATTGATCAAGTCTAAGATTGCAAATTAAAATTTATTAAAAAAAACTGACCCTTTTATACTGAAATCTAACCCAAAGTTGATAAATTAAAACCATCTAAATTAAAAAATATGTTTGGCCTCACTCCTCTTGGTATCATCCACACTGCTATTAGCTTGATTGCGCTAATGACCGGAAGTATTGCACTTATCCGTACTCAGGAAATATCCTGGAAAAATCTTGTTGGAAAAATTTATGTAGTAACGACATTTATTACGTGTCTTACTGGATTTGGAATTTTTCAGCATGGCGGCTTTGGGAAAGCACATGTGTTGGGAATTATTACCATCGTTGTGCTCGAAATTGCTTTGATTGCTGAAATCAAAAAACCTTTTGGCAAAGCTTCCCTCTTTATTGGAACAATTGGCTTTTCAACTACCTTCTTTTTTCACTTAATTCCTGCCATTACAGAAACGGCTACCCGAATTCCTTTAAGCGCACCTCTTGCCTCCAGTCCGGATGACCCTCGCATTCAAATGGCAATAGGAATTTGTTTTGTATTGTTTCTTTTTGGTGTAGCCAAACAAGTGAAGAAAATTCAATCCGAAAAAACGAAGTAACTGGATTTTATTTTCCTTTTGGCTTACAACAGAATTCATTCACCTTCAACGCATTGTTTTTGCATTTAAAATAAACAGCGAGTGGTTTCTTATTTATTCTAAATACAAAAAGTGGAATTTATTTTTCCATAACTTCCGCTTTATAAATGAAATATTTCGTGTCGCCATTCCATGGAAATTTAAAATACTTTTCTTTATAATAAAGTTTAATCCTATGGCCATTCAACATGGCCTGCTCCATCAAATCGATGGTTTGTTTCTCACTGCTTAATACTGAAAAAGTAAATAACGTACTAGTCGCAGCACTGGCCGCTGCCTGATCTCCCACAAACATGTAGCTATTTAACTCGCCTTCCCATGTTTTAAAAACATATCCCTTTTTACTTAACTTCACAAGTGTTCCTGCTCTGGAACCATCGCTGTAATCTCCAAATATAAAAAAAGACAAGATTGCAATACCAATGACCAATAAAATGGATATTATTAAAATTATTTTTTTCATCTTACTTCAAACGTTAAATTATACTTTAAACACTTCTACAAACTACCAAACACTTTTTTCAAAAGGTCGGTAGTTCTAAATATAGGATTTTGCCTTATGTTCACTTCCTCTTGAGCCACCAAAACAAATAATCCTTTCAAGGCCATATTAGTGGTATATGCTATCAAGTCCGGGTTTAGTTTTTTTCTGGTAGTTGGCAATTCGTTGTATACTTTAGCCAACTCAGCCCACTTACTAGTTGCGGAATTATCATTGAGAGCCTTCTGAATGTGAGGAGAAAAGGAAGCGTACAACGAACTGTTGGTTGTTCGTCTTAAATAAAAAGTAGCCGAAGTATCAGAGCCTGTCAGAATGGATTTGGCATCGTTTATATTCATTCCAATAATAGCATTTTTAAAAATCGGTGCTGCTTCTATTGCGGCCTGTTCAGCAGAACGGTTGAGTGTTAATTCAAAAGCGTCCACTTTTGCTCCGAAACCAAGTTTTCTTAATTCGTTGGCCATATTAGCAGCCTCGGGTGGAAAAGGAATTTTCACCAAAGGGTTTTTATAATAGCCATCTACCACATTCAACGATTGAGACGCTTTGGTGGCTCCCTGAGTAAGAGCGTCTTTTAACCCCTGTGCCACATCACCATCCGATAAAGAACTCAAGGCGGCACCAGAATTAGTTGAAGGTGGAGGGGTTCCCGTGTTTTGGTTTGTTGTATTAGAATTTATATTATTATTTGTATTAGAAGAAGGCGTCTTGATTGTTTTTTCCGCCTTGTTAAAATCTCCTTCTAACTTGTTTAAATTTATTTGCCCCATAACACTGCTTGTAAAGAATACAAACAATACAATACAATAATTTTTCATAAATTTTAAAACCTGTTTATAAATATCAAAATACTACTCTAATCATAAAAGACGAATTACTCCTTTCTTTTTGCTATTTCAGTAAAAGTGTCTTTTGTCCGCAAGATAGAACTATAAATGGCAGAAAAAACAACTCCTGCTACCATGATAAAAATAAAGGTTCCAGTCAGTTGATTGATCGGAATATAAGTTTTGCGTATTGCTTCAAGCTGTTTCGCAATCTCATCTGCCGACAACTTATCTTTTTCCATAAGCGGAACTACCAACTTTATAACTTTTTCGGCATAATTCTTATTTATAAATTGAAAATACAGAAAATTTATAATCCCCAAAAAAAGAGCCGTGAAAGCACTCAGTACAATTCCGGAATAAATTGCCTGCCCGAAATTCCATTCATTCTTGTACACCTCTTTTTTTGTCTTCCTCATCGCAATAAACAATCCTAACGCCAAAAAGAGAAAAGGTGTAAAGCCAGAATAGCTACGTACAAATTCGTATTCTATTCCAAAAAGATCTACAAAAAAACTAGTGACCAGCGCTATTACCAGTGCGATGACAAATCCATACTTAATTGCTATTTTCATCTTATTATTTAGATTTTTGTAAAGCCTGAGAAATTTCTTCTATGATATCATCGATGTGTTCCAACCCAACCGAAATGCGAATTAATCCCGGTAGAATTCCTACCGATTGTCTGTCTTCTTCTGTTAATTTTGAGTGAGTGGTAGAAGCCGGATGTGTCACAATTGTTCTACTATCACCCAGATTAGCGGAATGAGAAGCCATTTCGGTAGCATCCAAAAATTTCCTTCCTCTTTCTATTCCTCCTTTTACTAAAAAAGTAACAATGCCTCCTCCTGCTTTCATTTGTTTCCTGGCAAGTTCGAATTGCGGATGACTTGGGAGAAAAGGGTATTTTACTTTTTCAATATCGGGGTGCTGTTCTAAAAACTGCGCAAGTTTAAGTGCATTTTCGCAATGCCTGTCCATACGTACTGCCAATGTTTCCAAACTCTTGGAAAGAAGCCAGGAGTTAAAGGGAGACAACGCAGGACCGGTATGACGTCCAAAGAAACGAACCTCCTTTATTAATTCTTTTTTTCCTACAATAATACCGCCAATGGCTCTTCCCTGCCCATCAATAAATTTGGTAGCAGAATGGGTAACTACATGCGCTCCCCATTTAATCGGGTTTTGCAAATAGGGTGTCGCAAAGCAATTGTCAACATCCAATAGTAAGTTGTATTTTTGTGCAAGTTTGCCCAACCATTCTAAATCAATAAGATCAAGAGCAGGATTAGAGGGCGTTTCCACCATGATCAATTTCGTATTTTCCTTGATTAATCCTTCCCAAGTTTCCGGTTTTCCAATATCCGCAAATGTATGCGTGATTCCCCAACGAGGAAAAATATTGGTTAGAATTTGTATGGTAGAACCAAACACTGATTTAGAAACCAAAACATGATCACCCGACTTTAAAAAGGAAGCCATACTTGTAAAAACAGCCGACATTCCGGAAGACACGGCAAATCCATCCTCCGCACCTTCCATCTTACAAATTTTTTCAATAAATTCAGAATTATTTGGATTGGAAAATCGGGTATAAATATCCCCTTGTACTTCGTCTGCAAATAAGGCACGCGCATGTTCTGCATTATCAAATACAAAACTCGAGGTCATAAAAAGTGGTGTAGAATGCTCGTTGTATTGTGTACGTCCGGTTTGAGTCCGAATTGCTATTGTTTCAATTTTTTTATCTTTATTCATATTACTTATCAATCAGAAGATTGGACTTTTTTTTCTCTCTTTTAATTGCACTTCCAAATCTTCTTGTATTTATTCGATTATTAATTCGTGCGTTATCTTTGCCGTTTTCTCTAAAGTTTTTGCCACAGAACAATATTTATCCATGGAAAGCAAAATAGCTCTTTGTGCTTTACCCTCATCCAAAGGACCTTTGAAAATAAACTTTACATGAATATTTGTAAATAAGGATGGAACCTTATCTTTTTCCCTTTCTGCAGAAATTTTTATTGAAAATCCTGCCGGTTCAATTTTCTGTTTACGCAATATGCTCAATACATCAATACCGCTACACCCCCCCAATCCCATAATTAAGAGTTCCATTGGGCGAGCTCCCAATCCCAAACCGCCGATAGCAGGTGACCCATCAATATGAACGGCATTACCGCTTTCGTTTTTAGCCTCAAAATGATAGGCTTCATTTAAAAGATTTAATTCTATTTCCATCCTACAAAGGTACATGGTTTGATTTCAAATAAAAACAGAGATTAAATAGCATTTATCCTTTTGTTTTGGAACCATTATTAATTATTTTTGTGTTAACATAATAATAAGACTACAAAGTTTATAGACATACTTTACAGTCTTATTCATCTATTTATTAAAACAAAAGGAATCAAGGATGAACAATCCAAACAATCTAACGGAACCTGCTTTTGAAGCACTGCTGAGTAAAATATCCCAAGCTTCTAAAGAGGATATTCAAGAATTACAATCAAAAATAAAATCGTTTCGCAATCTCGAAATAGACGATGAAAAATTTCGTGGTTTCCGTTTAGCCCGCGGCGTATACGGCCAACGTCAGGAAGGTGTGCAAATGATTCGCATTAAATTACCTTACGGAAAAATCTCTCCGAGCCAACTTGTCCGAATTGCTGATATATCCGATCGTTATGCTTCTCATAACCTTCATCTTACTACACGTCAGGATATTCAGATCCACTTTGTTAAACTTGAAAACACGCCCAAAGTATGGGCTGAACTGGAAGAAGTGGGCATCACCCTTCGTGAAGCATGCGGCAACACGGTACGCAATGTAACGGGTTCTGCCCTTGCCGGCATTGACCCTAATGAGCCGTTTGACATCACTCCCTATGCACACGAACATTTCGAATATTTCCTTCGCAATCCTATCTGTCAGGAAATGGGGCGTAAGTTTAAAATTTCCTTTTCATCCAGCCTTCAAGACGATTCTGCCTTTGGCTTCATGCACGATTTAGGTTTTATCCCTAAAATAGAAAATGGAAAAAGAGGATTCAAAGTACTTATTGCCGGTGGATTGGGTGCACAACCTTTTCTTGCACTTACTGCTTATGAATTTCTGCCGGAAGAAAAAATAATTCCTTTTACAGAATCTGTGATTCGTGTATTTGACAGAAATGGGGAACGGACCAAACGTCATAAGGCTCGCCTTAAATACCTGGTGCACGGTATGGGGCTAGAGGCTTTCATGAAGTTGGTGGAAAAAGAGCAACGTTCTTTAAAAACTAAATCCTATACTTACAATATTGACAAAAATACAGAAGTCACTCCTTCTGCCAAGACTAGTCCAATTATACAGGAGCCCAGCGACAAAGTAAAATTTGAAAATTGGGTAGAAACAAATGTATTTGAGCAGAAACAAAAAGGTTTCTACGGGGTATATGTGAAACAACATTTGGGCGACATGAATTCCGAGATAGCAAGAAAGTTTACACCTATTGTTTCAAAATATGCCTCTGATGATATACGAATAACGGTTAATCAGGGATGGTTACTTAAATACGTGATTAAAGAAGAGCTTGCTGCTTTGTTCAATGATTTAAATGTTCTAGGCTTGGCAGAGCCCGGTTTCGATAGTACTGCGGATATTACGGCTTGTCCCGGCACAGACACCTGTAACCTTGGGATTTCCAGTAGTACAGGACTAGCGGCAGGTTTGGAACAAATGTTGTTAAACGAATTTCCTGATATTATTTTTAATAAAAATATTAAGATAAAAATTTCAGGTTGTATGAATGCATGCGGACAACATACTATTGCCAATATTGGATTCCACGGTATGTCCATTAAAAATGGAAATTATGTTCTTCCTGCCATGCAAGTAATGCTGGGTGGTGGTGTAGAACCAGATGGTACCGGTTCTCTTGCAGACAAAATCGTAAAAGTACCAAGCAAACGTTGTACGGATGTAGTAAGAGCACTTCTCAACGATTACGAAGAAAAAGGGTTGGAAGGGGAATATTTTAACAACTACTACAGACGTTTGACTGCAAGTGATAAAATGTATTTCTACAAATTACTCAAACCGTTTGCCGAATTATCGACGTTGGCCGATATAGATTACATCGATTGGGGACACACCGATAAATATGTTACCGAGGTTGGCGTGGGTGAATGTGCGGGTGTTATGCTTGACCTTGTTGGAACACTTATTAACGATACTGAAGAGAAACTTCAATGGGCAATAAAAGGATTTGAGCGAAAAGCCTATGCTGATTCTATCTATTCTTCTTATGCCACTTGCGTAAGTGGTGCTAAAGCACTGCTCACCGGTGAAGGCATCAATTGCAATACACAAATTGGAATCATCAATGATTTTGAAGAGAAATTAGTAAATACCGGGAAATTTTTTCCGGCATCCGGAAGCTTTTCTGCTTCTTTGTTACGGATTAGCGAACATG
>DATHPH010000095.1:0-9256 GCA_035484095.1 Cytophagaceae bacterium
CCCTTTTATTTTTTTTTGTTTTTCTTCTCCAAAATGTGGACTAAAAAAAGAGAACATTCTTTTGAAAGATTCGTTTTAATTATAAATTACCACTGTTCATTAAAATGATTTTTATCTAATGGCTAAAGTAAAGAAGGAAAAGAAAATTTTTGTACTCGATACATCTGTAATCATATACGATCATAATTCTATCAACTGTTTTCAAGAGCACGACGTAGCGATACCTATTACGGTGTTAGAAGAACTTGATAATTTTAAGAAGGGAAATGATATTAAAAATTTTGAGGCGCGTGAATTCATTCGATTCCTGGATGGTATTTCCGGTAGTAATTTGTTGCAGGAATGGATACCACTCAACGGACCTAAAAGCGGCAATATGAAAGTGGTGATGAATACGCATGGTGCGGGAGGGGTAAACGCAGAAAAAGTATTTGACGATCGGAAGGCCGATCATAAAATAATTAATGCTGCCATCAGTCTTCAGCACGAACATCCGGACGCAAAAGTTATATTGGTAACCAAAGATATTAATCTACGACTGAAGGCAAAATCACTCAATGTTCCTGCAGAAGATTATACAACTGGTAAGATTAAAGATGTAGACAATCTTTATACCGGAAGTACGATTATTGAGGATATGAAGCCGGAATCCATTAATGAGATTTATGAAAAAGGAAGCTGCGAGACTTCGGTAATACCAAAAGATGAATTGAGAAATAATCATTATTATATATTAAAAAGTGTAAAAAGTTCGGTGTTAGCGCATCATAATTCTGCTGAGCACCGAATTGAACATGTTGAGAAAAAAACAATATACGGAATCAAACCAAGAAATGCCGAACAGACGTTTGCCATTCATGCTATTTTAGATCCGGCTATAAAGCTCGTTTCGGTGCAAGGTGTGGCTGGTACAGGGAAGACGTTGTTGGCTTTGGCAAGTGCATTGGAACAGAGAAAGAATTTCAAACAAATTTACCTTGCAAGACCAATTGTTCCTTTGAGTAATAAAGATATTGGTTATTTGCCCGGTGATATTAAGTCGAAATTAAATCCTTATATGGAACCACTTTTTGATAACCTGAAGTTTATTCAGAATCAATTTCATGAAACCGATCAGGATTATCAACGAATTACTGAAATGGTGAATAAAGAAAAATTAGTAATTACACCATTGGCTTATATACGAGGAAGAAGTTTGTCAAATATTTTTTTTATTGTAGATGAGGCTCAAAACCTAACACCGCACGAAGTAAAAACAATTATTTCGAGAGCAGGAGAAAATACAAAGATCGTTTTTACAGGAGATATTTATCAGATCGATACTCCTTATCTGGATTCACAAAGTAATGGCTTGTCATACATCATTGATCGGTTAAAAGATCATCCGCTGTATTCGCATATAACACTTCAAAAGGGAGAACGCTCCGAATTGGCAAATTTGGCAAATGAATTATTGTAACATAGTGATCTAAAAAACGTGCATTGGATTCTATGGTGAGCATATCCTTATAATATCCTGGAAATATTTCTTAGTGCTACCTGACGGAAAACCAAGTAGCACTAATTTTTTATAAATTATTTTGGTTGAGATTGCTGTGTTTTGCACTGTATAAAAAATAAATCACCACTCCGATTCCCATCCATGCCAAAAGCCTTGTCCACGTTCCTAATGGAAGCATAAGCATAACTCCTAACGAACACATTATTCCAAGTATCGGTGTGTATGGGAAAAGTGGAGTTTTAAAAGGACGGTTTAGCTCGGGCTTTTTGTATCGTAACACTAACACGCCGGCGCATACAATTACGAATGCCAATAAGGTTCCTATCGAAACTAATTCTCCCAGAAGGTCAATAGGAAAAAGGCCTGCAATGACAGAAGAGAAAATGCCTGTTGTAATCGTGGTGACATAAGGTGTCTTGAATTTTGGATGAATTTTGCCAAATACAGGAGGTAATAATCCATCTTTCGACATAGCAAAAAATATTCTGGGTTGTCCCATTAATAATATCAAAACAACAGAACTTAATCCGGCAATAGCACCTATTTTAACCAATGGTTTTAACCAATACAACCCATTTCCAGTTTTGTCTATGGCTACTGCTATGGGAGCAGGGTCGTTCAATTCTGTATAGCTTACGATGCCGGTCATGACCAGTCCTACAAGAATGTATATAATGGTACAAATGACCAAAGAGCCGAGAATCCCCCATGGCATATCTTTTTGCGGATTTTTTGATTCTTGTCCCAGGGTAGAAACAGCGTCAAATCCAATGTAGGCGAAAAATATAACCCCGGCAGCCCGCATAATTCCGCTGATACCAAAACTTCCAAATTTTCCCGTATTTTCAGGGATAAATGGTTGCCAGTTGTCAAAAGAAATGTAGTGGAATCCGAAGCCTATAAAAAGAAATATTACTACAATTTTAATCGCAACAATTATATTATTGAAGTTTGCCGATTCTTTAATGCCTATGACCAATAAAGTACTCATTAGGGTGACAATAAATACAGCAGGCAGATTTACAAATGCCCCCGTCGTGCTCCATGCATTTGTGGTTACGTCGAAAGCAAATGGAGCGTTGACGATTGTTTCAGGGAGGTTGATATGCCAATCTTTTAAAAAGCTGACCAAGTATCCCGACCAACCTACTGCTACGGTAGAGGCGCCAAACATATATTCTAAAATTAAATCCCATCCAATGATCCAGGCGATAAATTCTCCAAGCGTAGCATACGCATAAGAATAGGCACTTCCGGAAATAGGAATCATGGAGGCAAACTCTGCGTAAGCAAGTCCTGCAAAGGCACAGGCCAAACCTGCCACAATAAAGGAAATCGTTACTGCCGGTCCTGCATACGTGGCGGCAGCTTGTCCGGTCAAAACAAAAATTCCGGCGCCAATTATTCCACCAATCCCCAATAAAATAAGATTACTTCTTGTTAAGGTTCTTTTTAATTGTTGATGTTTTGCAGAATCTTGTTCCGCAATCGTTTTATCAATCGACTTTGTCTTCCAAACTGTTTTCATAAGATGTTAAATTTAGATTATTTTTTGGTGTCGCCAATTTGATTTTCAGAAAAAAACTAATTTTTAAGAAAGGGACGGACTACGTCTCCCTTTTGTTTCTAAATTTGGCCCTATTTCATCTGGTTTCCTATTACTATTTAAATTTAATAAATTAATATTTTCTGCCAGAAAATTGGAACCCAAAAATCATCAATAATAAAAAGTGTGAATACTACTGTGGTGGTATTTTCTCCTTAAAGGTTATTTTATATTCGATATTTGTTCTTCCAATATGAAAAATTGATGATGTTCTATTTACAGCAAAACTTCTGTTGTGATTAGTTGTTATTCCGTACATAACTCTTTGAAATTTTTTACTTATAATTTAAGGACAAATTCTATTACGACCTTCACCCAAAGCGCTCACTGAGGGATGAAAATTTTAAAATGTTTTTTGGGAATCCAAAGGGAGAAGAATGGTAGGTAAAACAAACTAAGCTAAACGACATCGAAATGTAAAATTAGAAGTCAATTATTTTGCTCTACTATTTTCTGTAAGTTTTCAGTTGTCATAGGTTTTATTATATAATCCTTTACTTCCTTGTATTCTTTTGACTTGGAAATATCTTCAGCATTTTCGGAAGAAGTTACCAGTATTACATCAATTCCTATGTTCATAATTTTATATTCTTCCAAAAAATCCCATCCATTCATAATGGGCATGTTAAGATCCAGAAAGATTATAGAAGGAATTCTTTTATTTTTGTCTTTCAGATAATGAATGGCCTCGATAGCGCTGGTAACGGAAAAAACATCTATCGTAGGATATATTTTTTTTATTTTCATGGTATTAAAAATGTTAGACATGGGGTCGTCGTCAATCAGTAAAATAAATGGCTTTGTCATTTGGGTTAATAATTTTAACTAATAATTTTCAAAATAAAACTTGTTCCTTCGTTTAATCGACTTTCTACTTGTATACTTCCTCCCATAAGTTCTATCTGATTCTTTACCAAATAAAGACCAATTCCTTTCCCTTCTATGGTAGGATGAAAACGTTGGTATAAATTAAAAATCCTACAGTGGTATTTTTCAAGATCCATCCCAACGCCATTGTCACTTATAATAAGCGTGGTTTCATGATCTGTCTTTGTAGCCTGTATTATGATTTCAGAATCTATGTTCTCTTGCCTAAATTTAAGAGCATTCTGAATTAAGTTAAATAATATACTATGCAGGATTGTTTCAATGGTATTAATAGTTATCGCAGGATCGTATTTTTGCACAATGACTGCTTTGCTATTTTCTATTTCCGTTACCAAAGATAATTTAATATTTTCAATCACATCAAAAAGCCTTACAGGTATCTTTCTATTTAACAATTGTTTTCTTGATTTTAAAATGTAATTAAGATCATCTAGTATATTCGTAAGGTTATTGGTTGCAATTTCGATGTAATCAATTATTTTTTTATTTGATTCGGAGTCTTTCCCGTTTTTGTCATATAATCCTAGAAACCCTTTTATATTGGACAGCGGAGATTTTAGATTGTGTGAAACAACAAAATTAAATTGTTCTAAATTCGTATAGCTGTGGGATAATTCTGTAAATAGTTTCTTAATATCATCTTCCGATTGATTTCTCTTTTTGATTTCCTGCTCCAGGTTTTCTTGTTTTAGTAATAGTGTTTTTGCGAGTATTCTATAATAAGTCGAATAATTATAGAAAAGCATAAATAACAGGATTAGATTTAAAATCATATTTAAGGAATACAAATTCAAGCCGGTCAGATGCAGATCTAAATTATATAAAGGAGTATAGTTGTATTTAAAGAAAAAAATCATTCCATAGACGGTCAGGTAAATGAAAAATGCTAATAATATATTCCGAGTATCATTCGTGTCAAATAACCAAAAGACGAAGAGTGGTGCTGTGTATAAATATAAATGAAACCCGGACTCGAAACCAAGCATTATGGAAATAATAAGGACGCTGAGTGCTGTAGTAGAAAGTAGTAAAAAGTTTCCTGCTGTATTTCTATTCTTATAATTTAAATAAATTACCATTGAAAAAAAGAAATGAGCCACCAGGATAAGAAAAAATGCTTCCATCAAATGAATGTAATAAAAAATAAACAGATAGGGAGAAGATATTAAAATACATAATAAACAAAGTCTGTTGATGGAACGTTTTCTATATATTATTTCTTCTCTGTCTTCGGGCTTAGTTCCGGCATTGACAATATTGTAATAAATTTTTTTCACTATTTTTTTCATGTTAATCTCACCCTTTGGCAAGTTGTCTTTTGTATTGTATAAATAAATACATGTAAAATAGATCCATTAAAAAACAGGCGATACACATAGTTATAAGCCAGCGATTTTCAGGCCATCTTAGGATACACATAAGACTTATAAATCCTGTACCGGCCCATTTTGTCCATGCGGCAGTAAACGACAAAACGGATTTATCTTCAAGCCGGAGAAACATAAATAGGTAGAGTGAAGAAATCAAGAGGTTAATAATATAAGCGGAATTTGCACCTATAGGATTGTCCATACCTTCTTGTATGAAAAAATAGAGCACAGTTAACCACGAGAGTATCGCAAATGTAAACAAAAGCTTATAATACGGAACAACAGAAGTACTTACTTGTTTGTAACCATATCTGTAAAAACCAATGATAATAAAGATGTCTAGAAAAAACCAAAGCTTATATCCCAAACCAATTGCAAATCCCATGTTTTGTGTAAAGATCCATGCCCATAAAAATTCCCAGGTAAAATTAGCACAAAGTACTGCGGCTGGCATTTCTACAAATTTATGTTTAATAATTGTGCGTACAATAACTACATAATTCACAATCCAAAGTAAAGCACCTATTCCAAATAAACAAAGCTGGAAAGGAGTATAGTAATCAGCATTTAGCCAGATAATATTCGTTGCCATAAATTTTGTATTAGAAAAGAGAAGCAATTTTTTTAAGAATTTTAGTAATAGTTGATACCCCGAAAGGCAACGCTCCTTCCCAGGGGAGCCCTCTGGAATAGCGAATTCTGTCTTTGATTCGGAATAGGGTAAGGTACCAAGGTTCATGGAGATTCCAGATTTTACAATAAGATCCTCTGTAATGACTGGCATTCAATATTGCATTTACTGCTCTTCTGGCGGCTTCATTGGCTCCTTCCATTGTAGCCAAATCGGTATTTGTTTTTACATAGTCAGATGCCAGAAAAAAATTACTAATGTCGGTATAGGCATAAGGCCTTTGTGACCAAGTATTTTTATTGTTTACAAGTAAAGGTTCTTGATTCATTGCCGGTAACGTAGGCACTATGCTGCTGTCGATGTTCCAATGATGCAAATACTCATCTTTAAGGAGTACTTGCCCATTTACGTTCAGACTTTTCTTTAATTGTTCCCAACATTCTTTTACCGCTTCTTGAGGAGTGCAGTCCTTGGCCATCTTGCCGTATAGAATGCCTGGAGTAAACCAATCGGATACATCTACAGAAAGTATAGTTTTTATTTTCCCGTCACCGTATTTTGACCAATCGAAGTCTTTCCAAAATTGTGCTTGTGAGATAGAAGTAAGGGCCCAGGGTGTATCCACATATACAGTGTGTCCATGATTGATCGCTACATCTTCGGTTAAATAAAGTTGCATACCATTCATCCAGGAAACATTCAATGCAAGGGTTTGTATACTGGAAAGTGTAGGATCAATGGAAAGCATACCATCGTTTAGCAGCGTAGCCATTACTTCTACCGGTAAAGCACTTATATAATAATCTCCTGTGACGGTTTTTTGAATTCCTTCCTGCTCTATGACTACACCACATACTTTATCGGGTCTTTCGGTATGAATCGTTACAACTTTTGAATTCAAATGGTAGTGTAGTCCTTTAGAAGTAAGATATTCCAGCCATGGATTTATCCATACATCATTTGTAGGTCCATTCAAGATGCGATCACTGCTGGAGCCAGGTTTGGCAATGTCAAACATTAGCTGAAGCATGATGTCACCACCGGTTTTTGTACTGACCGTTTCGGCACGTGCGGCTACTAGTGTACGGGTAAGCCCTCTGGCAAGAAAGGTTTGGTATGTCTTGGAAAAACGATCGGCCTCTATAAATTCCCACCATCCCATGCGCTCATATTCGTTTTTTCGACGTTCATAACAACTCGTCATAAGCTGCCACATGCGCTCTGAGAAATATTGCTTTTCTTCTTCACTTAAACCAAGACGGGTGTTTTTGTCAAGATCAAGGTATTTTTTTATTTCTGTCAAAGAATCCGGAAATTTTGCAGGCATATAGAATGACTCCTGATCAAATCGTGCGATTCGTATTTCAGTAGTCTGGACAAGGTTGTCGAAAACAGTTTTGCCCTTTTTATAGGGGATTTCTTTCATAGTCGCAGTCACATGTTTGTAAAAGCGAGGAAAAAATCGAAATCCATGTTCGCCTGGTAATGGCATTTTTTCTCCTACTGCTGAATCCGGTACATCCGTACTTCGTGCTTTGCCTCCGGGAATATTTTTTAATTCATATACTTCTACTTTAAACCCTCTGTTTATTAGTTCGTGTGCAGCACTCAAGCCCGCTACACCTCCACCTAAAATTATTACTTTATTCGACATTTGTAAAAACAGTTTAAAGAGTATATGAAATTTATCTAACGTGTTACTATTTAAAAAGGTTAATTTATTTTCTGTTTTAAAAAATGTAAGGTATAAGTCTACTATTTCAATAGTCAACAACTTCCTCCCGGGCGGATGATTATTTACACGCTGTATGATTGAACAATGGTTGAAAATATTGAATCTAATGAAGGTTAGACCAATCGATTGTTTATTTTGAATACTTAAAATTATTGATGAATAAAATGTGCCGTATTTTTTATCAATAAATTTATTTCCTCAGAATAGCTTGCTTAGGTATAAATACCTTATTTAAAAATACGTATTTATTACGACTACAACTTTAACGTTCAGATAATATAGTTTGTGGCATCTATTAAAAATGGAAGTTAAACTCTTACCCCCAAAATAAGAATATCGTGCGATTGTTCTTCTTCTCCTTTAAAATCTTTAAGAATGTTGCATAACAACGCATGTTGTTTTTCCATTGAGAAATCACTGATCTCTATAATTAAATCTTTGAGCCTCTCGTACCCAAAAGTTTGTTTTGTTCCATTCATTTTTGTTTTCTGATGAGCAAACCCATCGGTCATCAAATAAATAGAATCTCCTTTTTCTATTCTAATCTGGCTGTCTATAAATTCATGGGTGTTTTCATCAAAAGGCAATCCCGTTTTTTCATTTGCTGGCTCGAATACAAAAAAAGTTCCTTTATTGGCTATAACCATTGATGTTCCGCTTCCGCTGTGTTCTATTATTTTTTCTTCGTTATTAAGTACACACAAGTTTATATAAACACGTTCTTTCATTTTAGAAAGATCAATGCATTGTTCCAAACTCGTTTTCAATCCTTCGTTTAGTTCGAATAGTATTTTCGCCGGCATTGGTTTGTTGTTGGCCTGCAATATCTGAGAAAGAATATCGTAGCAAAGCATGGCAATAAAAGTACCACCTGCATCAAACGCACTACAATCGATGGTTGCCATATAAACGAACCCATCCTTTTCCTTTATCCAATAAAAATCTCCATTTGTAATTGGTTTGGGGTTGTATAATACAAAAGAATCCGGTAGTAGTCTTTTTAATGTAGTAGGATTTGGAAGTATTGTGTCTTGAAAAACTTTTGAAAACTGTAGTCCTGTTTTTACTTTATGATACAGGTCTTCAGCATTTTTTCTTTTTTCTTCAATTTCCTTTTTTTGTACTTCTAATTCTGTATTCTTATATCGAATTGATTCTTCCAGCTCTTTCTCCTTGGTCATATTCACTGCAATCGCCAACACACCAACTTCATGCATTTCCGGAATGTAGAGAGGTACACGGGTGGTTTTCATTATTTGTTCTTTCCCTAAAAGATTGGTAAACCGTTCTTCGCGGATTATTTTATTTTCTCCATTTCTCAATATGCTGTTTTCTAATTTATGAGCATATTGAACATAGTCGGGTGTAAAAAAGCTGTCGTCTGTTTTCCCAATTACGTCTTCCCCTTTGGCATTTAGAAGCGCCAAACAAGCCTTATTGGCAAGTAAAAAACGATGTTTTGAATCTTTTAAGAAAACAACATGAGGTAATTTATCAATAATCTTGATGAGTGTTTCCGAATTTA
>DATHPH010000096.1:0-7876 GCA_035484095.1 Cytophagaceae bacterium
CCTTGCGCATTTTTAAGAGTGCAATATTTAATTCTTGTGTTGTTCTTCTAAGATTGGTATAGTTTGAAATCCTATGGATAGAATATAACATGACTCCCATTAGAAAGACAGACAAAACAATCAATATCCCAAACTGGATCAATAGTTTTGCCCGAATTTTTTTTATTTTATTAAAGTATTTTAACATAATCGAATAGTTTAAAATAGTAAAAGGTTCTCTATTGAAGGTCTACTACGCAACAACTAATTGGTTGTTAACTTTCTATTAAATTTGTACCTATCTATCATTGTATGGTATAGTACCTTATCAAAAATATATACATTTGATAAAATACTAAAAACCAATTATTTAAATTCTGACTAGGATTTTAAATAGTTAAATTGGTTTGCAAAAATCGTGTAGGTTAACTCTGCATTTACAATCACAATAATAGACGAGTTTTTTCAAACAGTCGGTAATTGCATTTGAATATCTGTCAAGGCATTAAAATTCTGAAAGCAGTAATCAATAGTTTTTTCTAATTTTTGGTACCATTTATAAAAACCTGGTAAAAAGTATTGGTTTTACGGTTTTATTGAAGTCTTGAATTTAGAAAATTGGGTATTAAAGAAGATGAAAAAATACTGTATCCGAAATTTGCCGGGGATCGTCGTCGACAACAGATTTAAAATTCAAGACCCACCTAAATATTGTAGCAGAACATCTATATACCTTTCTACCCAACTTAATTTTTTAGTTACTACTTCCTTTGCTCTTTAAAATAAATAGGTTCCCTGTTTATTTTATTTGGATTAAATTGCTCAAGTTTTTTTGTTTTGTAAGTGTATTTTACCACCGTTTTTAAACTCTTTTCTTCGCTTCAGAAACAATCAAATTTCAATTGTTCCTAGGCTTTAAAATTTAATTTGTCATACTTAATATTAGTATAAACATAATTAAAGTTATGAAACTAAATCTTACTTACTTACAATTTTATTTTTCCATTTTATTTTTCATTACACTACCCTATGCTGAGGGAATAGCACAAGTAGTGCCCGTCAATAGTGGTAATTACAATCTTTCCGTATGTCCCGGTTGTCCACCAAGTCCTGGGCAATGGGATGGTTCCTGGTTCAACGCTATGGCAAATCCTCCCAGAGTGGTACCCGGTTTTTCTCAAATTCCTCCGACCCATGAATGGTGGACTTCCTTTTTATGGGATCCGGGTCTTTCCACCACTCATTCTACCGATACTTGGTCCTATCCACATTCTATCCGCGCCGATAGCTTTGGGCTTCAGGTGTACAAAAACAGGCTTGACAATATTCAAAATGTATTTCCCCAAAAATATAATTACCAGTCCTGGCCAAATCAAGGGATAAATGTTGGCGTCCAAAATATGAAATCGGATTCGACATGGGTTGTCAATTATGGGGACTTTCATTTAAAAGCAAGATGGAAAGACAACAATGGACGTCAACTGGATGCCATGATTGCCAACGGATGCCCCTATGTGTACTTCGAACAACAAGGTTCTGATTCTATTGAAATATGGTTGACTTGGGATCCCGTTATTGACAATGTAATTGGTACAAATGTACTTGGATTTTCAGTACAAGGATCCAATTATGGAATATTCGCTCCTTCTGGGTGTACATGGGTTCAGTTGCCCAAAGGTCAGGGAAATTGGGCAGGGCAGGGAATAAACTGTTTTAAAACCAAGCTTAACGGGAAAAATTATTTTGCGGTGGCACCTCTCCCCGATACCGATCCTTCCACACTCCAGAAGTTTGCCGATCACGCATTTGTATTTGTAACAGGTACAACGATAAACTATAGTTTTAACGAAGCGAGTGCCACCTTAACAACGACGTTTACTTATTCTACTACCGTTAAAGAGGGCACTCAAACCTTACCAATTGTAGGAATGCTTCCTCATCATTGGAAAAACTCAACAACACCTACAAATGGTATTATCTTCGATACTCCCAGAGGAGAGATGCATTGCCTGGACGGTGCAACCTTTTCCATGCAGTTAAGTAATTTTGGAGTATTGCCGCAATTGCCTTTAACCGGAAATTTCCCTGATCTCTATAAATATGTAACCGATCAAATGGTGGATACACAATACGTGAACTCCGGAGATAATTATATTGGAGGAAAACAGATTGCCAAACTCGCCAATATTACAGAGGTTGCACATTATGTAGGACATACGGCCGCCTTTAATCAATTTCTCACACAACTGAAAGCGGCTCTTGAAGACTGGCTTACTTCTCCAAACGGCGAAAACGATGGTGCTTACTTATACTACAATCCTCTTTGGCATACCTTAACACCTTATACCGGAGACCTGGGCCCTCAGCTTTTGAACGATCATCATTTCTCCATCGGATACATCCTTCGTGGAGCAGCTACAATTGCAAAATTCGATCAAACCTGGGCGCAAACCAATAATTGGGGGGCAATGGTCAACATGATGATACGCCACGTAGATGCATGGGATCGCAACGATCCTATTTTTCCCTTTATGCGTTTTCATAGCCCTTATGTTGGACATTCCTTTTCAGGAGGATCTTCGGAAAGGCCTGGCGGCAATGGTCAGGAATCATCCTCCGAAGCAATTAATTTTGCTGCTTCTGTTTTTTTCTGGGGACTTAATACGCATGACACCACGATCCGAAATCTTGGAATGTATCTTTATTTAACAGAGGTAAAAACAGCAAAAGAATATTGGTGGGATGTAGAAAATACAAACTTTCCGCCCACTTTTACGGCCAATCAAATCTGGAATATAGACGGGCTTTCCTCCGGCAAATGGACGTGGTTTGGCGGGAGACCTGAATATGGAATCGGCATCAATGTTTCTCTCATGGACGCACATCTGCTTTATCTTGCACACGATACCACTTACAGCAGACAGGTATACAATCAATTTGTAAGTGATATTCAAACCTATGATAATAATCCTTCGGAAACACAGGAGCAGGTTTGGCAGGATGCCATCTGGGCTTGGCGCGCTACGTATGAACCCACCACCATTTTAGCCAAATACAATGCACTAGAACCTTTCCCATACCAGGTAAACCCATGGAATCATATTGAGTGGAGCGATCCGGCCCTTGGAAATTTTAATGACCAACCACCTGTTCATTTTTATCATTGGATTCATGCGTTGGATAGCTTGGGTTGGGTGAACCCAACGGTAACTGCCAACTATTCTTCTTATGGTGTATTTGATAAAAACAGTTGCCGCCATTATGTGATGTACAATCCACCCGGAGAGCCTGCCAGAACGGTCACATTTTCAGATGGAAAATCTTTTTCCCTTCCGGTTGATACAACGATTACGTATAAAGTATGTCCAACCGCTTTACCCGTACAATGGCTCAACTTTCAGGCAGAAAGAAACGGACAACAAGTAAAGTTAACATGGGAAACATCCAGTGAAAAAAATAACCAATATTTTGTTATTCAACGAAAAGGAGAAGATGGCAACTTTGAAGATATTGGAATTTTGTCTGGCAATAAAACCTCAAAAAATATTTCTTCTTACGTTTACTATGATACCAACCCATTAGAAAATAACTATTACCGATTAAAACAAGTGGATATTAACGGGGCCTTCACGTATTCGGATATTCGGTATGTTGACTTTGACAGCAAAGGCACTATAACCATTTATCCCATTCCGGCAAAAGATCAATTGACAATTCGTTACAGCGGCAATGCACAAATTGAATCCATCTACATCACCGATGTATTGGGAAGAATGGTCTTGGAATCGGACAGCCCCGCTCCTTCCGCTTCTTCGGTTGAATTAAACGTCAGTCAGCTTTCAGGTGGTGCTTATTTTGTTTATGTGGTCATAGAAAATGAATCTCCTTTTATTAAAAAAATTATGATTGTCAGGAATTAAAAGCATTGATACACACTAACGCAATTATAGTCTTTGATTTCTTTTGGTTTCCCCTTAGTAAACTATCTTAGCATATAGCTAAGATAGTTTACTAAGGCCTAATCCACTCATAATTATTCAAAGGAATAACGATAAAAGACGATTTAAAAAATTAAAATTATTTTGAATACTACTCTGCTATAAATAAATTTAACACCGTAATTTTACTTTCTTGAAAACTGGTAGTTAGAATTTTTAAGGTGTAACCTTTCATCAAAACACATGCAGATATTTCTCAGAAAAGAGCCTTCCCCAATTTTGGTAACACGAAGATAATCCTCTTTAATCTCAACCAATCCGTCTTTCTCCAGTTCTTTTAATCTTATAATAATATCACTGCTTAAACCATCATAATGATGCAAAGGCGTTTCCATTTTACACATGATGTTTAAAATATGTTTCCTCAATAACAAATCTTCTTCTGTATGAAAATGTCCATTAAAAACAGGTAAGTGACCATTGTTTACTTCTTTTATATATTCCTCCACCGTTTTGATATTTTGAGCAAAGGCAGTCCAAACATCACTGATAGAAGAGCATCCTAAGCCTATCAGCATGGAAGTATGGGAGGAAGTGTAGCCCATAAAATTCCGATGCATTGTTTTAGTAGAATATGCTTGATAAAGAGAGTCTGTAGGCAAAGAAAAATGATCCATTCCAATTTCAATATACCCCGCTTCCTTTAACAGTAGATGTCCCACTTCGCACAGTTTTATTTTCACCTCTTCTGTCGGTAAATCCAATTCTGTAAATCTTCTCTGGCTGGATTTCAGCCAAGGTACATGCGCATAACTATAAAAAGCAATTCGATCAGGTTTAAGCGCAATAACTTTATAAATGGTTTCTGAAATTCCCTTTACTGTTTGCAAGGGAAGACCGTAAATAAGATCGTAATTAATAGAAGTATAGCCTATTTTTCTGGCAAGTAACGTCAGTTTTTCTACCTGCTCGTAAGATTGTTTTCTGTTTACAATTTCTTGTACCTTTAAATCAAAATCCTGAATTCCAAGACTGACTCTTCTAAATCCAAATCCATAAAATACTCTCAAATGTTCCTCTGTCGTATTGTTGGGATGTGCTTCGAAACTAAATTCTGCATCGTCATAAATGACTGCTCCACAAAGAATAGCTTCTATTAATTGAAAAATATTTTCCGGACTAAAAAAAGTTGGGGTTCCACCTCCCAGATGTATTTCTTTTATTTTAGGATTTTTGCCCAAAAGTCTTTTATACATTTCCCATTCTTCTAACAGCGCGTTGATATATGGAATTTCCACCGCATGATTGACGGTAATTCTGGTGTTGCATCCACAATAAGTACACAAACTTTCACAATAGGGCAAATGAATATAAAGACTGATTCCATCTTCGTGTCCATTTTTTATAAAAGATTGCTGCACCTGCTGTTTCCAAGCTTTTGCATTAAAATCTTTATTATCCCAAAACGGAACTGTTGGGTAACTGGTGTACCGCGGACATGGTACATTGTATTTTTGGATAAGGGTGGCTAAATTATTTTCCTTAAAGACCATACTACTTATTAATGACATTTTATTTTACAGCAATCAGAAGGCACATCGGTAGATATTTTGGGACTAATGTAAGGAATACCAATATTCATACCTCTCAAAATAAAAATGATACCCATAAATACTGTTAAATAAGGAATAGATTTTTGAATGTTCTTACGAAAATTCAAATTAATAAACCGTTTCGAATAACCAATAAAAGCCATTGCCGGAACTGTACCCAAACCAAACAAAATCATGTACAAACTTCCGGACAAACTATTTCCTAATGCTATTGCTCCTACTAAAGCAATATATACTAAACCGCAAGGTAATAATCCATTCAAAATGCCAATGATGAAAAGTGACAAAAACGAATGATCTCTAAAAAGAAGATGGAATCTATTTTTTATTCTAGAAGAAATAGAAGAAAGGATTTGAAAAGAACCTTTTATATTTTTTCCAACAAACGGAAATACTACCATCAATAAAATTAGGACTCCTGAAAACACAGAAAGAAATCTCTGAAACCCTGCCAATGCTATGATTTGTCCTACCAACCCAAAAGCAAGACCAATAATACTGTAGGTAAGTACTCTGCCAAAATTATACAGTAAAATAGCTTTCCAACGGTCTGCTCCTATCGGAACAGGCAATGCCATCGCAATAGGACCACACATTCCTATACAATGAAAACTACTCATTATTCCTAATATAAATCCAGCCCAGATCATTATTGTATGTATATATCTTCTTCTGAATAATAATCAATTCCATTAGATATCCAGTCAATCTTCATTTTATAAATTCCCATTGTAAATAACGCAAGGGGGAAATATTGCTTTTTATTTCCATCAAGTAGAATAGAACGAAATATATCTTTTGAAGAATCGGAAGGTCTATAAAATTCTATCTTCCCAGTGGTCTGAGCATTTTTAAGAGTATCAGGAAACAACACCACCAGTTGATTGTTTTCAATTTTCCAATTTACCTTTCCCGTTGCATTTTGAAAATGACTCATCTTATCAATTTTCTCCTGGTATTTTAATTCCTGATCATAATAATCCTTACTTACCAAATCAACTTTAATATGATAGGTTTTCATAACAAGCACGGTAATGAAAATAACAAACAGTCCGAATGTTATAAAGATATATGTACCCCAATTCATTTTCATAGTCGTAAAATAGAGAAGTATAAATTTTTATTAAATTCCTGGATGTTTTAATTTGAAGGCCCAACAAAGGTTGTTGTAACTTTTTCTATCAACTTACCCTGCTCATAGACCCCAACGATAATTTTTGTTTTTATTGATTTTATTTCCTTTTTATCTAAAATAATAAAGACAGCTCCTTCGGCAATTTTTTTGGGCTGTACATCAAGTTCTTTTCCTACCGATTGAATAGTGCCCTCAATATTCTCTAATTTGAAATGAACCGGAATATCTTTATGTGTTTTATTCACAATTTTAACATTGTAAAGATTGCTGTACTTATCATTTGCCAATTGCTGATATAACATCCCGGGAGTTCGTAAAATTGAAGTTTCAATATCCGCCCTCGTAACCAATAATATAACCAAAGAGGCAAGCAACCATACCAAAACAACCGTATAACCAATTATCCGTTTTGTCCATCGAAAAGGTATTTTTTTTGCGACGCCTTCTTCTGAATCATACCGAATCAATCCCTTTGGCAATCCTACCTTCTCAAGAATATCATCACAGGCATCTATACACGCTGTACAATTAATACATTCCATTTGAATGCCATTCCTAATATCAATCCCGGTAGGACATACATGAATACAATGATGACAATCGATGCAATCTCCTTTCCCCAACGATTCTCTGTTTTCCCCCTTTTTTATTTTAGCTCTTCCCTCACCCCTTTTATAATCGTACACTACCGCGATAGAATTTTTATCTAACATCACTCCTTGTAATCTCCCATAAGGACAAACGGTGGTACATATCTGTTCTCTAAAACGTGCGTATACAAAATAAAATACCCCTGTAAAAATGATCATAGAAGTAAACCCCCCGATATGATTTTCAGGTTTGTCTGTAATAATTTTCCACCACGAATCACTCCCTATGATATAGGTTAGAAAAAGGTTGGAGATGATAAAAGATAATAAGAAAAAGACTACGTGCTTTGTAAATTTTTTGATAAACTTTTTAGCATTCAGAGGTTGTCTGTCCAATACCATCTGGTCTTTCCAATCACCTTCTATCCAGTATTCAATTTTCCTGAATACCATTTCCATAAAAATCGTTTGCGGACAGACCCATCCACAAAATATTCTTCCATATATGACGGTGAAAAGAATGACAAACAAAATAAAAGCAATCATCCCGATCAGGAAGATGTGAAAATCCTGTGGCCAGAATATAACTCCAAAGAAAACGAAATGCCTTTCTACTACATT
>DATHPH010000097.1:0-6688 GCA_035484095.1 Cytophagaceae bacterium
CTGAAAGTATAGCAAAAGCGGTGAAAAAGCTTGTAAGTAAAAAGCTGGAAAAAATATCCAACAATTAGGGAAGGTAAAAATCCCATTAGAGGGTTTTGAGAAGAAGGTATTATGCTTCCAGGCAAGCATTATTAATGCAAAAGTGTCTTTGTTTATTTTCTCCAAATTTGAATATACATGTTCAATAAAATTCTGAAACAATACTTTGTATATCTCATACTCCTGTTTTTAGTTGTTGTTACTTATTATCAACTCAGTTTACTGCAAAGTTCCTTCAAATGGGATATCATGGATCAATTTTTTCCCTGGCGCTATTTGATTAGTGAACATTTTAACGCCGGTCAACTTCCTCTATGGAACCCCTACCAAAATCTGGGCTACCCAATACATGGAGATCCACAAAGCGGCACCTGGTATCCTATTGTTTGGCTTTTAACTTTCTTTTTTGGTTCCTATAAGCTATATGTTTTGCATCTTGAGTTTGTTCTTACGTTGTATATTGCATCCATAGGTTTTTATAAATTTTCCAGGTATTTCAATTATTCTGTTTTTACATCACTTTTATTGGCATACACCTATAGTTGCTGTGGCTTTTTTATAGGAAATGCACAACATCTCACATGGATAATTTCGGGGGCTTTTATTCCTTTTATTCTGCTTTATTATTTAAGAACACTTGATAACGGAAAAATAAGTGATGCACTGAAAACTTCTTTTTTTATGTTTATGCTTCTGAGCGGGGGATATCCGGCATTTCTGTTTACAGTATCTTATATGCTTGTTGCTCTTTTTTTAGTGAATTTTATTTCTACTTTCAAGATAAGGAGCAGAAGTGAAATTTGGCGTGCTATTCTCTTACAAGGCCTGATAGCAGTCATATTTCTCCTCATTAGTTCCATAGTTCTGTATTCGATTTTTTATTACAGGCCTTATATTACAAGAGGGGAACAATTGCCACTTGCCAAAGTTTTAGAAGGGGCATTTACCATTCCATCATTGCTTTCTTTTATTTTTCCTTTTGCCACTTGTAAACACGGAGATATAATGGTTACGGATATATCGATGGCCAACGCTTATTTTGGAATCATCGGGTTGCTTTTTTTCATATCGTTCCTTATAAGAAAAAATAAATCAATATTGGAAAAAACGTTTCTTGGAATTGGAATTATTATGTTGCTTATTTCGCTTGGAAATGCAACACCTCTGCGTACATTTCTCCATCATTATTTCCCGTTGATGAATTTATTTAGATTTCCCAGTCTCTTCAGAATTTTCTTTATCATTTCATTTCTCGTATTGGCAGGATCAGAATTAGAAAGATTAATAAAGGATCGAACGAGCATAAATAAAATCCGGTTAATTTTATCCGCACTAATGATTTTGATTATTTCAATCGTTTCTATTTCATATTTTAAAAATTATTCCGGCACAAATATTTTTGCTTTTTTTCTTAATCAAACATTCTTTAAAGAGCACAGTACCATATATGACCATATCATTGTGCAAGGTTTTAGTCAAATTGCTGTTCTTATCTTCTTATTTATTGCGCTTAATTTCAGGGATAAAAATTATTTCAAATACATTGTTGGTCTGCTGCTGCTGTTGGATCTGTTTGGCGCGACGCAATTAAACCTTCCCTATACAGCGGCCGATTGTACTACTGATCCTAAAGAAGTAGCCCGTATGCTGGAGAAAGAACCCTCTGGTTTCCCAATTCCGGGAGGTCTTGTTATAAACAATAACGACAGTATTCATGCATTAGAACCTTTTTGGAGGAACCTTAATATTTTTCGTAAAAATATTGCGTATGATGGTTACAACCCTTTCTGTTTAAAAAACTATGAGAAGCTTGAAACCTCATCGGTATATAGAAATGCAATGTCCAATGCTTCCGTTTTTCTGGCGACGAATGCAATGGAAATTAGATCTTCCGAGGTTCCAGCGATTCGTGATAATCAAACTGTTTTAATGGATTCTTCAGACCTTCAAAAATACCAGGATTTTTTTTCCTCCTCTTCTCAGAAGGATACCGTTCTAATTACTCAGTTTAAGGGGAATTCTTTTACATTACAATCCAATACGGCTCAAAAGCGAATGGTTATTTTGTGCCAAAACTATTTACCAGCTTGGCATGCAATGATGGATGGAAAAACGGCAGAGATTGTGGTCGCAAATTACAGCTTAATCGCCATTCCGGTAGAGGCAGGGAAACATTCAATTTTGTTATATTATCAACCCGAATTTCTCTACTTTTTCTTATACCTTAGCGTTGTTTCTCTAACTTTATTGATGTTCTACTTTGTCTATGATACGATAAAAGAACAGGTTAAAAGTTCTGACGGAAGTACAATAATTATGGAGGAGTAAAAATCTGAATTAGATTGGAGTTTTGTTTTAAAACGACTTTCTCTTTTAGGATGTGAGAAAAATTTCAATGGTTACTGCTTCCGAAAAAATGCGATGATTTAGTATGCTGGAATACACTGATAGCGGCTACGGCTTTCCTTTGGTTCTAATCCATGGTTTTTGTGAAAGCAAAGAACTTTGGAAATATTGTGAAAAAGAACTTTCGATTCATTTTCGGGTAATCGCACCGGATTTACCTGGTTTTGGAGAAAGTAGACTCGAACAGGAGGAAGTATCTATGGAATATTTTGCTGAGGAGATTCGAATGCTTTTAGATTCTCTTAAGATTGAAAAGTGTGTCATGGTAGGTCATTCTTTGGGAGGATACGTTGCATTGGCCTTTGCGGAGCAATATGGAAATTATTTAACTGGACTTGGTTTGTTTCATTCCACTGCTTTTGCAGATTCGGCTGAGAAAAAAGAAAGCAGGAATAAAACCATATTATTTATTCAAAAATATGGAGTAGCGATGTTTGCAGAATCGTTTGTACCCCCATTATTCTCGCTCCGAAACAGAGAACGTGTAAACCAGGAAATTAAAGAACTCATTCAAACGGCTTCTGTTACTTCTGCTTCTGCCGTTATTGAAACTACCAAGGCCATGCGTGATCGGCGAGACCGCTCTGAAGTGCTTAGGAAAGTAAACATTCCTGTCTTGTTTGTGGTAGGAAAGCTAGATGGATCTGTCTCCTTGGAAAAAAGTCTTGAGCAATGCCATCTCCCCAAACATAGTATAGTCCATTTTCTAGAAGGCGTAGGACACATGGGAATGATTGAGAATAAACTTGAAAGTAGTAAAATTCTTATAAATTTTGCTACTTTTTCTATTTCATAGCGTTATTAACAATTCGTTGGATTTGTTGATTAATTTTTTGTCCAATTATGGTTTCGTTTGTGTTTTCTTATTATATTACATTTCCAGTTATCAAAAAAAGTAGAAGTTAATACTCTTTGTCTTTCTTTTGTCAACAAATTGGATTAATTCTTTTTTAAAAAGAGACTGTTTGGATATGAAAGTTTCTACATCGGTACCGTTTAAAATCATTTACTCTTACCTTGAACATGAATTTTTGGGGTATTTGGTAGAAGCGTATGCCATTCAACTCGACCAAAACGAAAAACTTACCCTCAAGCATCAACATATTTCAGACAAGAATGCGAAAGAATTTGCTGCTGGAATGGATGAAGATGATTTTAGACTTATTAAACTCACGGAGACGATTTCACAAGAGACCATTGTCCGCAAATTTTATAATAAAAAGGTAACACCTCAGGAATTCTTCATAAAGGTATTTCACAAGGAAAAAGGGGATACGGCTGTACAGGATATGATCCATTCTTATATTGAAACGAAAAAGAATGAAATGCTTCCTATGTTGCGCCATAAAATGCTTTTTGAAATGGGCAGCGATGGAGAGCCAACATGGAAGCAAGTAACTGTTCAGCCAAACAAAGCTTCCGTACTTTTTCATTTTATGCGAAATGAAAACAATACCCATTATTTTCCAACTATAAAATACGATGGGGAAAAAATAGATTTTCAATACCGGAATGCCATTATTTTATGTAATTCTCCGGCTTGGTTGGTCGTGGAAGATAAAGTATACACTTTTGAGAAAGAAGTGGATGGGAATAAACTAAAACCTTTTCTCAAAAAGAAGTTTATTGAGATTCCAAAAAAAGTAGAAGAAACCTACTATGAAAAATTTGTTTCTTCCTTGATAGCTTCTTTTGATGTTCATGCAAAAGGATTTACGATTCATACTGAGCGGTATGAACCGTCTCCGGTGTTAATGTTTTCTGAGTTGGCAAAAGCCACTACCATGAGCATGTTTAGTTCCCAAACCGATGATGTGGAAGTGCTCGAAGACAACGACAGCAGTATTGTTTTCAGTCTGTCTTTTTTATACGGAGAGTTTCTTTTTAATTCTAATAACAACTCTCCTTGTTATGTAAAAATGGAGAAAACAGAAAATTCCTATGTTTTTCATAAAGTAAAACGGTCCATAGAATGGGAGCGAAAGATTATGGCTGACCTTAATCTCCTTGGCTTGGAAATCAGAAACGGCAAAGCAGTATTGGAGCGTAAAAAAGCTTTTTCATGGATTAAGCATAACCAGGTACAACTTACTGCGCTTGGTTTTAATATAAAACAAAACAGCAAAGACGAGAAAAAATATTTCGTAGGAGAGTCGTTTATTAATTTGGAAGTAAAGGAAAACAACGACTGGTTTGATATACAGGCACTCATTCAATTTGGGGATTTTGAAATTCCCTTTTTGAAAATCAGAAAATATATTTTAAAAGGCCAAACGGAATTTGAATTACCCAATGGAGAAATCGCCGTGATTCCTGAAGAGTGGTTTTCACAATACACAGAATTGTTTGCCTTTGTAGACGATAGTGACGATCAGCTTACACTAAAAAAACATCATATTGCATTAGTAGAGGAACTGCAAAGCGGAAATCTGGCAAAAGTAAATATTACGAATAAGCTGGAAAAACTTCGAAATTTTGATACCATTGAAGATTTTCCTTTGCCTGAACACTTTACCGGTGAACTCAGACCTTATCAGAAAGCGGGCTATAATTGGATGCAGTTCCTTAACAAATATAATTTGGGCGGATGTTTGGCAGACGATATGGGTCTTGGGAAAACGGTACAAACATTGGCTTTATTGCAACAGCAAAAAGAAAGTGGTGCTTCTTCAGCAAGTTTGTTGATTCTTCCTACCTCTTTAATTTATAATTGGGAAATGGAAGCAAAAAAATTTGCACCTCAACTTAAAACATTCAATTATACCGGCATTTATCGTGAAAAAAATGTAGAGCAGTTTGCAAATTATGATTTGATCATTACTTCCTACGGCACAGCGAGACGGGATATTGAGTATCTTAAAAATTATTATTTCTATTATACGATCCTTGATGAATCTCAGGCAATAAAGAATCCAGACTCTAATATAGCCAGAGCTGTAAAAAATTTGAAATGCAAACATCGCCTGATTCTTACAGGAACACCTATTGAGAATAGCACCTTGGACCTTTGGTCTCAAATCAACTTTGTAAACCCTGGATTATTGGGAACAGAAGGATTTTTCCGAAGAGAGTTTCTAAATCCAATTGAAAAGAAACACGATGAGACAAAAACAAAAAGATTGTATTCGCTCATAAAACCGTTTATACTAAGAAGGCATAAATCGCAGGTAGCAACTGAACTTCCTGCCAAAGTAGAGAATATTCATTATTGTCAAATGTCTAAAGCACAAGAAGAGGAATATGAAAAGGTAAAATCGCAATATAGAAATCAGATTTTAGAATCGATTGAAGAGAAAGGGGTGAATGGATCTCAGATTGTGTTGTTGCAAGGGCTTACCAAACTTCGTCAGATTGCCAATCATCCTAGAATGGTAGACGAGAATTACGAAGGGGATTCCGGTAAAATGGAAGACATTCTACACATGATGCACAGCGCTCTTGGCGATGACCATAAAATTTTAATCTTTAGTCAGTTTGTAAAACACTTGACTATTTTTAGAACGTATCTTGACAAAGAAAAAATTAACTACGCCTACCTTGATGGCTCCACCAAAGATCGGCAAGGACAGGTAGAGGGATTTCAGCAGAGTGAAGAGACTCGAATTTTTCTAATTTCACTGAAGGCTGGTGGTGTAGGATTGAATCTAACTTCTGCGGATTATGTATTTATTCTGGACCCATGGTGGAATCCTGCCATTGAACAGCAGGCGATTGACCGCGCATATAGAATCGGGCAGAAAAACAAAGTGTTTACCTACAAATTCATTTCCAAAAATACAGTAGAAGAGAAAATTCTGAACATGCAACGAGGCAAACAAAAACTTGCCAGCGATTTAATTACTACAGAAGAAAGTTTTGTGAAAAATTTATCCAAAGAAGATATTCGTACTATTTTTGATTAATTTTTATTTTTTCAACAATGGATGCTTTTATCTTTTTAACCTCTTAGCTACATGGCGAACTTTTCCAATATTTCTTTCACTCCCAAATCAATTCATAAAATCATATTCTGGATTATCCTGAGTATTTTCTCTTTGATATATGGGCTCATCTCATTAGTCAATCATTATCAACTTAGAACCTTTGCCTTGGACTTAGGAATGTTTAACAACGCTTTATATTGTTTTGCACATTTTAAGATTAATTATTTTACACTTGATATAAAAGGAGACGAGATCAATTATTTCGGTGATCACTTTTCACCCATCACGATGCTCTACGTTCCGTTTTATTTTTTTTTTGG
>DATHPH010000098.1:0-1616 GCA_035484095.1 Cytophagaceae bacterium
GACGTCAAGGTACGAATCATATTTAAGTTCAATTCTGAAGGAGGGCAAGGATAAGCCGAAGTAGAATGAGCAATTAATATATTTTCAGTACCAGTTAATTGCACCGCATCTTCTATTTCCATTTCCGTAGACATGCCGGTAGAAAGCATTAACGGTCTTTTAAAGGACAATACTTTTTTAATAAGGTTCGTATCGGTAAGACTTGCGGAGGCAAGTTTGTACATTACAGGGTTAAATTGTTCTAAAAAGTCAACAGAGGGTTCGTCCCAGGCAGAAGCAAACCAATCTATTCCTTTTTGTTTGCAATAGGCATCAATTTGTTCAAATTCATTGATTCCAAATTCTGTTTTTCTTTTGTAATCAATGTAACTCATTTTACCCCAAGGTGTATTTCTTTCCTTTTCCCATTGGTCCTTAGGTACGCATAATTCTGGAGTTCTTTTTTGAAACTTAACAGCATCACAACCAGCAATACTTGCCCAGTCAATAAGTTTTTTGGTTATATCCATAGACCCGTTGTGGTTAATGCCAATTTCTGCAATAATATAAACAGGTTCACCTGTTCCTATTTTTTTATTATTTTGTAAGCTAACACTTTTCATATTCAGTAACATTTTAGTTAAACATATTTTTATTCATAATAATAAATTCTGCGAATTCTCTAAAAGCTCCATAGCCACCGTTGGTAAGGCATTTGAAGTCTGCAATTTCTTTTACAAAAATCATGGCATCTGCCGGACAAGCACAAAGGCCAACTTTCTCCATAATAATCCTATCATTTATGTCGTCGCCAATAAACGCAATCTCTTCAAAGCTGATATTTCTTCGCTTCGCAATCTCGTCCAACAATTCTTCTTTGTTCATCGAGCCCATGTGAAGTTCTGAAATTTTTAATTTCTCTGCTCGTTTCGCTACAGGTAAGGAATTTTCTCTGGTAATAATACCTGTTTCAATACCTGCCAGCGTTCGGAGTCTTTCTACTCCCATACCATCCCTGAATGAAAAACGTTTTAATTCTTCTCCCTGTGCCGAATAATAGACACCATTGTCGGTCAGCACGCCGTCTACATCTGTAAGAACCAATCGGATCCTGGAAGCTTTACGTTTTATATGATCACTTATCTCTGTATTCATATTCTATACTAAATTACCGTCCAGCCTCCGTCTACTACTAAATTAGCACCTGTCATATAAGCAGAAGCTTCACTGGCAAGGAACACTACGGCCCCTTTATAATCAGAACTGTCCGCCATTCTTCCCAGTACAGTTCTGCTACTATAACTTTCAATAAAAAACTCATTCTGGCCATTGAGCACACCACCCGGAGAAAGAGCATTCACTCTGACTTTTTTAGGACCCCAATACGCAGACAAGAATTTGGTAAAACTAATTACTGCGCCTTTAGTTGTAGGATATGCCGCGGACTTATAAAAACTTTGGTTACCGTTTTTGTCTTTATATAAATTTTGATCCGGCGCAGTAATACCATAGGTCGAGGCTATGTTAATAATGCTGCCACTTTCTGCTTTTGCCATCACATTTCCAAAAACCTGACTGCATAGGAATACACCTGTAATGTTAACGTCCAATGACTTCTTCCACATCTCAAGCGGGTA
>DATHPH010000099.1:0-4010 GCA_035484095.1 Cytophagaceae bacterium
CAAAGGAAAAGATAAACACATGTGTTCTGATAATATTCTTATACATTGTGTAGCTAGCTAGTTTTCTAAATATACAAAATATTTAGAAATGAAGTAACATCGAATATTATTACTTTGTTTTTTAAAATTAAGATGCTGTAAAAGAGTTGCTTAATGCTTACAAATTTAAAACTAAACCGAGCCTTTAAATAGGTATATATCGGTACTTTTATTTCCGGTAAAGTACTTCCGGTGGACGTGCCGGTTAATGTGACAGGCCATGGTGGAGGGTTTGCCTCCTGAATGAATTCTATTTTATCAGTTTTTATTCTTCTTCTTTAATACAAGACATAAATTAAAACGAAGTATTTTTTTTACGTATTTAGAAAAAATAATATTGTCAGATACTTCAATATTTTTTTCTACTTTTGTATTTCCCATTTCCATTAAATAGCTTTTAATTTTTGTTTCATTCTTTTTGTAAATTTGTGTCAGGTGACCTTTTTAAATATTTTTCTTGACCTCATTAGAAAAATAGATATGTTTTATATTTTTCCTTTTCTTCTATAATTTTTCCTAACCCTTTAATTGTGTCATATTCTGGTGTTTGACTTATTTGGTAGTTCAAGAAAACTTCTGGATGCAATTGTTCATATAAACCTTCGATTTTAGCACCACCACCGATAACATAAATTCCATTTGCAACGATTTTATTGAATTGCGGATGATGTTCGATCTTTTCAATAGTTTCGTGAATCACGTCTTTGATAACATAAAAATAATGTTCTAGTAGTTCACGAAGCTCTAATGTTTTAACTGACTTGAATCCAATCTTAATTTCACTTTTAGTATAGATGTTTTTTATTAATCTTTGAGGCTCTTCCACTTCTGAAATATATATCGAATAGTTTAAAAGACTCCTTTTTAAAGCATCGAACAATCGTTGTGTTCCTATTCGAATATGACCCTCTGAAACAATCATGGCATCAGCAAATACATTGATTGATATTTTATTTGCTCCTATATCAATAAGAATATAGTTTCCTTTTTCCATTAAGCTCAATCCTACAGAAGCGGCTATTGACTGATAAATCATATATACTTCAAGTGCGCCTGCATGTTCACCGGAATCTTTATATGCCCTTTTTTCTACTTCTGAAATACCTGTCGGTACAGCAAAAAACATTTTATAGCTTTTCAAAGATTTATAGCCAGGAATCTTAGATACTGCGCCACGCAGCATAAGTTCGAAAGCTGCAAAATCATCTATAGAATAGTTGATTGGTCTCAATACTATTTTTTCATTTTTCATAACTTTATTTCCGATAGCACGTACTTTGTTATCGATTCCTATAGAAAGTTGTGAACGCTCATCAAATACTATTTTATCATCCTGAATAATTCTTAAATATTCGCTTCCTGGATCAATTCCAATAGTACCTCTAAAAAAATCAAATATCTTCATTATTAATTAACAATAGCCTGTTCAGAAAATTTTTAGAACTATAAAAATAAATATATCTCAAAATTCCACTTTAAGCAAGTAATAATAAATCAGTCAAAATTATCCTATCAATATTCTAAAGACATGAGGAGGAGATCATCGAGCTTTTTATACCAAACTGGAACACCTACGCCATAGATTGCACTTATTTTAGTCAAATCCCGAAATAAATAACATAATTTTGTTGAAAAATATTGAAAGAAAATGAAGCAAACTAAAGAACTTTTGTGTTCCTTAGACTAAGAGTGTTATAGGCTCATTTGAACAAAAGAAATAAATTGATATAATAGCGTTGACAATTATTTTTCATTTCCTCAAAAATAAAAAATATGAAAAAATTCCTAGAAAACAAAATCGGATTTCTTCCGATAATGATTATATGTTTATTTTTGTTGAGATTATTATTGATTGTATATAGCACTGAAATATTATTAGACAGGGAACATTGGTTTGCAATTTCAGGTATTTCGGTTTGTATACTCTTGTATTTTATAAAAATAAAATACGGCTCAACATTTCTATTACTGCTTTTAGTACTAGGAATGTTCAATGTTATCGCTTTTACCCCGACCATTAGTAGTTATATTATTGGCTTTTCAATAGGTAGTTTTAGTTTGGATATTAGGGTGCAATTATTCTCTTTAGTAATGTTGTCTTTTTTCATTTTAACAAATAGGAAACCCCTCAAATTCTATTTTAAGAATTATTGCCGAGATGGGAAAAAATGCCTTAATTTTTTTCAAATTAATGGTTTAATAATAAGAAAATCAATATACAGTATCAGAAGGACTAAAATAAGATGATGAAAAATAAAGGTATAAATTTTAAGACCACATTTACAATCTTAATGATTCTATTTTCAGTGTATGTCCTGTAAATTGTTGTTGGGATATATCTGAATGGTCTAGTTAATCAAAAATATGAGACCTTTTCTGAAGAAGATATTGTGTACGTCCATTATTTTTCAAAGGTGTTTATAATTTATGTTGTACTGGTAATTATCACACTCATACTTAATTTAATCCGGAAAAGATAAACTCCTCGCTGGTTCAAACATCCTTTTGGACCAGCGTAGACAAAAGTCTGAGAATTTGTTCCTGCATGGGATATCCCATGGTAAACGAATCGCAAATAACTGCCGACGGAGAATTGATAAATACATACTAATGCTATATTGCGTTTCTAACAATCATTCTAAGAGCAGTTAACACTACATGAAAAAATCAATTGCCATCGTAGGAAGCGGACCTTCGGCTTTAATGCTGGCCATCAGTCTGGATAAAAGCCTGTACGAGGTCACCATTTACGAACGCAATTTTGCTCCTGGCCGAAAATTTCTAGTGGCAGGAGACGGAGGCTTTAACCTGACGCATTCTGAAAACATAGAAGCGTTTATCACCCGCTATACTCCTGGTAATTTTTTAGAAAAATGCCTTCGCCACTTTACAAATATTGATTTGCGCGATTGGCTGACAACAATTGGAATTGATACCTATGTCGGAACAAGCAAAAGAATTTTCCCAGTAAAAGGAATAAAACCCATCGACGTATTAAATGCCATTTTAACCGAAGTAAAAAACAACAATGTTCAGATAAAAACACAACATGATTGGATTGGTTGGAACAGCGATGAAACCTTGCTGATTAATTACAAAGAAGAAGCGATTTCAGTAAAAGCAGACTTCGTAATCTTCGCTTTAGGAGGAGCTAGTTGGAGTAAAACAGGGTCGGACGGTACATGGCTTCCTTTGTTTCATGAAAAAAAAATTGAGACAGTTCCATTTCAAGCTTCCAATTGTGCTTTTGAAATCAAATGGCCTGAACCATTCATAGAACAGGCCAATGGAAAAGCGCTGAAAAATATTTCCGTTACGTGTGATGACAAAGAAAATAAGGGAGAACTAGTAATTACAAAATTTGGAATCGAAGGAGGTGTTGTTTATGCATTAAGCCCTGTCATACGCGAACTATTGAGAAAGGAAAACAACGTTTCCATTTTTATTGATTTAAAACCTACACATACCCTCTCTGATGTTCAAACCAAATTAAGAGCGAGAGGCAACAAATCCTATACGAAACTTTTAAAAGATGCTTTGCATCTGGACGAAGTTCAAATAGGTTTACTAAAAACTATTTTATCAAAAGAAGAATTTACGGATTTAGATACACTTGCATGTAAAATTAAACAACTTCCTTTGAGTATAACCGCTATGGGTCCAATCGAGGATGCTATTTCTGCGGTAGGTGGTATTTCGCTAAACGAGGTCGATTCTTTTTATCAACTAAAAAAACTACCTCGGCATTATGTCATAGGCGAAATGCTGGATTGGGATGCTCCTACAGGTGGTTATTTATTACAGGCTTGTTTTAGTATGGGTAGATACCTTGCCTGCAAACTAAATAAGGATACTTCTTCTTGTTAAAAAATTTAACTTTTACTATTTGTCCATTATAACCCGAAACATCCACCTCGGCAAATAGAAAAATTTTGTTATTTGGACAATTTATGCTGAAATTTACTACATAT
>DATHPH010000100.1:0-3177 GCA_035484095.1 Cytophagaceae bacterium
CGCTTTTGTTATTACTTCACTTTTTAATTCTGCTACATTTAGTTTGTTACCAGATACGGCATTGTATAAAGCAGCCACCACTAACGCTTCCTGGGAAGGTCGTATCGGTGTTCTGTAGTCGGCATTACTTCCAGTCAAGGACAAATTTGACTCGAATTGATAGTGACGGCTCATGGATTTTTTTGATTTCCCAAGTTTCCTTGTCGCTGCATATTGCCCGGCATATTCTATCGGAGAAATCCAAGTACCAAGAAAATCAGCACCAAAACTAACGATGATATTTGCCTTAGAAAAGTCATAAGAAGGCAATACAAATTTTCCAAAAGAAGTTTGATTGGCTTTCAAAATACCGTAGGCAGAACTTGCATCGTATGTAATATGCTCTGTAGTAGGATATTTAGATTTAAAATCCGCAATAACTGCTTTTGTAGAAGGGCTTAAAATTGTTTGAGATACAATTCTAATCGCTCCACCGGCAGCACTAATGGATGCTAATTGTGCTATAATTTCCGAATCTGCTTTCTTTGAATCAATAACTGCACTACCTTTTTTGAAAGATTGAAGTCTTGTTTCATCGTATAAAGATAAAACAGAAGCCTGCACTCTTGCACTGGATGCACCCTTTGTTATAGGAGAAAGAGTATTTCCATCAACCTTAATAGGGCGACCTTCTCTTGTTTTAACCAAGACACTGCAATAATCACCACCGTCCACATAAGTAGAGGCATAATAATTTGCGATACCTGGTTCTATTTCTTCCGGTTTATTTAGGTAAGGGATCGCTTTTTTAACTGGAGCATCACAAGCTGCCAAGGTTACGGCACCAAGACCAAACCCTAACAATTTCAAGAAATCTCTTCGGTTTGTACCTTCAGACATATCTCCATCCAATTGCTCTTTCAAAGAAGGAGTATCTAAGAATTCCTTTTGTGAATTTTTAACAAATTCAGGATCATTTGACAACTCCTCTACGCCTCTCCAGTATTTTTTTGTATTCTCTTTCATAAAAACTATATGAATTAGGCTTTTTTCTTTATAATTAATAGTGACATTTTGAACATTCAAGACCTCCGATTTGCTCCACTTTCATGTCGCCTTTCCTTATTCCTGCTGCTACTTTTTCGTCGTGAACTTTCAGCAATCTATCATAGTAAGCATTGCCTTTGCCATTTACAGCTGTTTCTCTATGACAATTGATACACCAGCCCATCGTTAAATTGGAAAACTGTTTCACTACTTCCATAGAATCTATCTGACCATGACATTTGGTACATTCTATTCCACCTGCTACCGTATGCTGAGAGTGGTTAAAATAAGCCAAATCAGGAAGGTTGTGTACTCTCACCCATTGAATAGGTTTATTGGTATTGTAATGTTCCAATAATACTGCAATACCTTCTTTGCCGAATCTAGGTCCTTCTTTCACTTGACTATGGCAGTTCATACAAATATTTACACCAGGTATATTGGCTTGTTTGCCTCTGTATACACCCGTATGGCAATATCCGCAATCAATTTTCAATTTACCGGCATGCAGCTGATGACTGAATGGTATCGGCTGAACCGGAGCATAATTTTGTTCTATTCCAATAGACATCATTCCAACCCAACAAGACCTGACTGCCACACAAGTAAATAAAACACAGACGATAATGATAAAAGCCTTGCTTTTTAGAATAACCCCTATTCTAAATTTCTGATTTACCAGTTCTTTATCTTCCTCATCCAGGGAATTTTCTCTTTCTTTTAAATATTTTCTAATTACGGTTATAAATACAATCAACGTAATCGAAACCAATACCAAAATTACGATGGTAAGGATTAAAATTAAATCTGAATAATCATTTTGTGGGGCAGATTTTTCAGGTGTAAGCGTATTATCTTTTCCACCATCTTTTGTAACAGGAGGTTTCGTACTTTCATCCATTATATACGCTACAATAGAAGCAATCTCATCGTCTTTAAAAGAAGGGAATGATGTCATTTCTGTATTATTGTATTGCGCATACAAAGCAACAGCATAAGGATCTTTATCTATTTTAATAACCTTTGTGGAATTGTGGACAAACTTCGTTATCCAAGCAATATCCCTTCTTTTTTTAATGTCTTTCAGCGCGGGACCCACTTTCACTGTATGCACCGCATGACAAGCGGTACAATTGCCTTCAAACAATTCTTTCCCTTTTGCCAAAACAGCAGGATCTGCTGCACCAGATGCCGGAGCACTTTGTGCAAAAGTTTTGGAAAAATTTATAGATAGGGTGAGAAGAACGAGAAACGTTAAACGCGAAAACCGATTTTGTAATATTTTTAAGGACATATAAAAACTTGTTTTATCCGTATATTATGGCCACGTCTTATTTTAGGCACGCACAAATGTAGTATCGTAATTGAATTATTCAAACTGCTTTTTTGTTCTATTTTGCCTGTTTTGAAACTATTTTTTACAAAAAATTGAATAATTTATTGACAAACAAATGATTATTTGAACCTTAAAAATTATAAACACCCGTAATTTAGAATTATTTTAAATTAAGTAAGGATTAAATAATTTGATTATTTTTTATAATTAACTTATAATAAGTACTTTAAAAAAATAAAGTTACAAAAATTAATTTGACATTTTTTTTGCTTCAAGCGGTGTTAGCAACCTTTTGGTTTAAAAAAATTGAAATATTTTAATAATTAATCCTTCTAGGCATGCAAATAATTTGTAATTTTCCTCACGGGAAAATTAAACACTTTTTTTTAAATGGAAATTACATTTAACAAAGAAATCACTCAGAATTTCGATAAAGCTTCTACAAAAGAATGGCTAGAAACCAATGGATTAGGAGGTTGGGCAAGTTCCACGATTTGTGGTGCAAATACCCGAAATTATCATGGTATGTTTGTCATTGCTACCAAACCTCCTGTTGGAAGGATTGTTGCTCTTTCTAAGCTAGAAGAAACTATTGTTGTCAACAAAACACGCTATGAATTGCAGGCCAATCAGTTTCCAGGAACGATACGTGACATAGGTCTTCAATATTTTACCAAATTTACCAAAGGCATATTTCCTGTTTTTCAATACACCATTGGAGAAATTGAAATAGAAAAAACAATTGCAGCGATTCATAACAAAAATATCGTGGTTGTTTATTACGAAGTTAAGAAGGCTCCAAATCCTTTTGAAAT